>JAXDOA010000090.1:0-4316 GCA_034669125.1 Hyphomicrobiales bacterium | reverse complement strand
TTTGGAAAGTGCCTAAATAGCGCAACGCGGCGCACCGCCGCCTGATCGAGACATCCCATGAACGCCCCTCTCTCTTCCCACCCGCTCCCTCCGTACCGTCACACCCCTCTCTTCCCGCTCGGCAAGGACACCACGCCCTACCGCAAGATCACCGCGGGGGGCGTGCGGGTCGAAACGATCATGGGCAAGGAGGTGCTGGTCGTTGCGCATGAAGCGATGAAGGCGCTCTCCGAGGCCGCGTTCACCGACATCAATCATCTGCTGCGGCCCGGGCATCTGGCGAGCCTGAAATCGATCGTCGAGGACCCGGAGGCGAGCGACAACGACAAGTTCGTGGCGTTCGATTTCCTCAAGAACGCCAATATCGCGGCCGGCGGCGTGCTGCCGATGTGCCAGGACACCGGCACGGCGATCATCATGGGCAAGAAGGGCCGGCTGGTCTGGACCGAGGGCGACGACGAGGCGGCGCTCGCCGAAGGCGCGCGCGATGCCTACCTCAAGCGCAATCTGCGCTACTCGCAGCTCGCGCCGATCAGCATGTTCGAGGAGAAGAACACAGCGTCGAACATGCCGGCGCAGGTCGAGATCTACGCGGAGGGCGAGGACAGCTACAAGCTCTTGTTCATCGCCAAGGGCGGCGGCTCGGCCAACAAGGCGTTCCTGTTCCAGGCGACGCCCTCGATCCTGACGCACGACCGCATGACGGCGTTCCTGCGGGAAAAGGTGCTCACGCTCGGCACCGCGGCGTGCCCGCCCTATCACCTGGCGATCGTGATCGGCGGCACCTCGGCCGAGCTCACGATGAAGACCGTGAAGCTCGCCTCGACCAAGTATCTCGACAATTTGCCGACGCAAGGGTCCGAGGACGGCCACGCGTTCCGCGATCTCGCGATGGAAGCCGAAGTGCTCAAGATGACGCAGAGCCTCGGCGTCGGCGCGCAGTTCGGCGGCAAGTATTTCTGCCACGACGTGCGCGTGATCCGCCTGCCGCGCCACGGCGCGAGCCTGCCGATCGGGCTCGGCGTGTCGTGCTCGGCGGACCGGCAGGCGCTCGGCAAGATCACGCGCGAGGGCGTGTTCCTCGAGGAGCTGGAGCATAACCCTGCGAAGTACCTGCCCGAGGTCGACACCTCGCGGCTCGGCGGCGAGGTGGTGCAGATCGACCTAAACCGGCCGATGAAGGAAATCCTGGCGACGCTGGCGAAATATCCGGTCAAGACGCGGCTCTCGCTCTCAGGCCCGATGATCGTCGCGCGCGATATCGCGCATGCGAAATTGCGAGAACGGCTGGAGACGGGGCAGGGGCTGCCCGACTACGTGAAGAACCATCCGATCTATTACGCGGGACCGGCGAAGACGCCCGAAGGCTACGCCTCCGGCGCGTTCGGGCCGACCACCGCGGGGCGGATGGATTCATACATCGACGCGTTCCAGGCGGCGGGCGGCTCGATGATCTCGGTCGCCAAGGGCAACCGCTCGCCGCAGGTGCGCGAGGCGTGCGCCAAGCACGGTGGCTTCTATCTGGCGAGCATCGGCGGCGCGGCCGCGAACCTTGCCGAGCACTGCATCAAGAAGGTGGAGACGCTGGAATATCCCGAGCTCGGCATGGAGGCGATCTGGCGCATCGAGGTGGTGGATTTCCCCGCGTTCATCGTGATCGACAACAAGGGGAACGATTTCTTCAAGGAATTGAATTTGGGGTGAGCTGTCATTCCGGGGCGCTTCAATGGACTTCGCATCCGACAACCTGATTGCGCGCGTGCTGCTGACGCTCAACACGCTCGGCTACAGCTTGGGTCCCGCCATCGCCGACTTCAACAAGACGCACGCGACCAACCCGTTGTGGACGCCGCATGCGCGCTTCCATGTCGTGTGGCAGGTGCTGAGCTATTGCGGCATCGGGCTGATCGCGCTCTGGCTGATCTGGAGCGCCGGGCCGGCCGGCAAGCTCTGGCTCGCGGTGGCGCTCGCGGTCGCGATGTATGCGGGCTTCTTCGCCACGGTATTTTCCATGCCGCGCTATGGCGGCAGCGTCGCGGACGAGAACGGCGTGCCGCCGATTGCGACCGTCACGCTCGCCGGCAAACCGCTCGCGCTCGACACCAATGTCACGGTATTCTGCGTGCAGGTGGCGCTGCTTGGCCTCGCGGCGCTGACGATCCGCTGACGTCCGGGGTGACAATCATGCTTCGTGTCTGCGCTATTCTGCTCGGCCTGACCCTCGCAACTCCGGCAATCGCCCAGATGCTTCCTCCGCTCCCCGAACTGAAATTCACCGAGATCGGCGCGCGCGAGAGCTATCTCGGCGACCGCTGGAGCTACATGGAGGCGGGGCGCGCCGATGCCCCCGCGCTGGTGCTGCTGCATGGTCTCGGCGCGAACTCCATGCACTGGCGCTTCCAGTTGGCGGGGCTCTCGGATGCGTTCCGCGTCGTCGCCTGGAATGCGCCGGGCTACATCCTCTCCGACGCGTTCCAAACCGAATCGCCGGGCTGCCGCGACTATGCGGACGCGGTCGCGGATTTCCTCGGCAGCCTGAAGCTCGACCGCGTCAACATCGTCGGCAACTCGTTCGGCAGCCGCGTGGCGCAATGCTTCGCGGTGCATTATCCGGCGCGCGTCATCCGCCTCGCGATGACCGGCACCGGCATCGGACCGAAGGGCATGAGCGAGGAGGAGAAGGCGAAGATCATGGCGACGCGCGAGGCGCAGATCGCCAAGGGCGGCTATGGCTTCGGCGCGCGGGTCGATGCGCTGCTGGCCAAGAACGCGTCCGAACAGACGATCGCGCTGGTGCGCGATGTCGTGCGCGCCACCAACCCGCGCGGCTTCAGGCATGGGGTGAAGCTCGGCATGGCGGACGGCTACGATCCCGAGACGGTCGCGGGACGCGTCACCGCGCCGGTGCTGATGATCTCCGGCAACGAGGACCGGGTGAATCCGATCGACAAGCACGCCGCGGTCCTCGCCAAGGCGATGCCCAAGGCGAAGCTCGAAATTCTCGACGGCATCGGGCATCTGCCCGAGGTCGAGGCGCCCGAGAAGGTGAACGCTATGCTGCGCGCGTTTTTCGCGGAGTGAACCAGGCTATTTCGCGATCAGCGCCGCCCCGCTGACAATCAGCACGATGGCGATCACGCGGCGAAACGTCGTCTCGTCCATGTCGCCGTGGAAACGATCTCCGATGAAAATGCCGAGCAGCATCATCGGGAATGCGAAGGCAAACGCGATCAGCGCCTCGCGGCCGAACTCACCCACCGCGTAGTAACCGGCACCGCGCACGACGCTGAGCGTGAGCATCATGGCCGACATGGTGGCGCGGAAGTGCTCCTTGGCAAGCCTGATGGCGTCGAAGTAGATCGCATAGAAGATGCTTGCCATGGTGCCGAACGTGGTGCCGACGAAGCCGCCGAGGAATCCCGCAACGGGCGCGAGCAGGCGCGACGATCGCGCCTTGGCCGGCGGCCGCGTCGTGGTCCACAGCGCGTAGCAACCATAGACGACCACCAGCGCGCCGAGCCCCTGCGACAGCGTGCGGGTGTCGAGTGTCTTGAACAGATAGAGCCCGGCCGCGATTCCGGCGAGGCCGGCCGGGACGGTGCGCAAAAGCTCGGCGAACGCGATTTGCCGGAAGTCGCGCGCCACGATGGTCACCGAGGACGCAATGCCGAGCAGCGTCCAGACGGGGACGAGAACTTTCAGCGGGATGGCGAGCGCAAGCAGCGGCATCGCGGCGGCCGACCCGAAGCCGGTCGAGCCGCGCACCGCATAGGCGACAACGATCACGACGCAGCAATAGCCGAGTTCGAGATACGAAAGCGAAAGCATCAGGTTGCCGCGTACGTTGCCACAACGCCCCGGCGATCTATTTCAGGCTGCGCGGCCCATGGCGGACCGGCTGTTTGCCGATGCTGCCTTGCGCGAAGCGCGGCAGCGCGTCGGCGATCTCGAACCAGGGGAGCTGCTCTTCGGTGAAAACATGATACGTCGGAACGACGGCCGCCGGATCGTCGAGCGTGCCGATGTAGATGTCGACCAGCGTGTTGCGCTCCGACCTGTAGGTCATCGGCGCGCCGCAGCGGCCGCAATGCGTGCGCGTGACGCCGGGCGAGGACGCGTAAGCGACCGGCTTGCCCTGCGTGTAGCGGAAGCTGTCCGCCGGCACGCAGACAAAGCTCCCGACCGGCGAGGAGGTGTGGCGGCGGCAGCTCTCGCAATGGCAATGCAGGATCTTGATCGGCGTGCCGCTGTATTCATAGCGGATGTCGCCGCACAGGCAGCGGCCGGTGACCTTTTGCGTCATCGGGCGGTGAACC
>JAXDOA010000089.1:0-5806 GCA_034669125.1 Hyphomicrobiales bacterium | reverse complement strand
ATCGGCTCGCCGCGCACGTTGAAGCTGGTGTTGACCAGTACAGGACAGCCGGTAAGTCCTTGAAATTCCGAGAGAAGCCGGTGGAACTTCGGATTTGTCTCCGCGTGCACGGTTTGGACCCGCGCGGAATGATCCACATGTGTCACGGCCGGGATATCCGAGCGCACGACATTGAGCTGATCGATGCCCCAGAGTTGCTTCTCGTCCTCGGTCATTGTTCGGCGGCGCTCGGGGGTGACGTTGGCGACGAGCAGCATGTACGGGCTGTCGCGGTCGAGCTCGAACCAGTCGGCGACATGCTCGCGCAGCACCGCGGGTGCAAACGGGCGGAAGGATTCGCGGTACTTCACCTTGAGGTTCAGCATTTTCTGCATCGTCGGCGAGCGAGCGTCGCCGAGGATCGAGCGAGCACCGAGCGCGCGCGGGCCGAACTCCATCCGTCCCTGGAACCAGCCGACTGCCTGTTCGTTCGCAAGCGCCTTCGCCACCTCGGAGACGAGCGATTCCTCGCCCATGAGCGCGAACTGAGCACCGATTGATTTGAGCCGAGCAGCCACATCCTCGTCACCGTACGACGGCCCGAGGTATGAGCCACGCATGCTGTCCTTGGCCAGCCGCGGACGTGCGGCACCGCTCGCCAGGTAGTAGGTGGCAAGCGCCGCCCCGACCGCTCCCCCTGCGTCACCCGCCGCCGGTTGGATCCAGATCTCGTCGAACTTGCCATCGCGCAGTACATGGCCGTTGGCGACACAGTTGAGCGCGACACCGCCGGCGAGACACAGCTTCTTCTGTCCTGTCTTGGCGGCGAGCGCGCGCGTGAGCCGCAGCACGATCTCTTCGGTCACCGCCTGGATCGATGCGGCCAGATCCATCTCGCGCTGGGTGAGCAGGTCCTCCGGCTTGCGCGGCTGGCCGCCGAACAGCGCGTCGAACTTCTCGTTCGTCATCTTCAGGCCGGTGCAATAGTCGAAGTAATCCATGTTCATGCGGAACGAGCCGTCCGCCTGAATGTCGATCACGTTGTCCATGATGGCTTGCGCAAACTTCGGCTCGCCATAGGGCGCAAGCCCCATCACCTTGTACTCGCCTGAATTGACCTTGAAGCCGGTGTAATACGTGAAGGCCGAATACAAGAGCCCGAGCGAGTGGGGAAAATGAATCTCCTGATCGAGTGAAAGCTGGTTACCGGTGCCGACGCCCATCGTGGTCGTCGCCCACTCGCCAACGCCATCGAGCGTGAGAATTGCGGCCTCGTCAAACGGCGAGGGATAGAACGCACTCGCTGCATGGCTCTCGTGATGCTCGGTGAAGCGCAGCTTCTTCTCCCAATCGACATCGGGCGCCTCGGCGCGCAGCAAATCGATCAGTAGCGATTTCTGGAACAGCTTCTCCTTCAGCCAGAGCGGCATCGCCATGCGGAACGAGCCGAAGCCTTTCGGCGCGAATGCCAGATAGGTTTCGAGCAGCCGCTCGAACTTGAGAAACGGCTTCTCATAGAAGGTGACGAAATCGACATCGGAAAGCGCAACCCCTGCTTCCTGCACGCAGTAGCGCAACGCATGCACGGGAAAATTCGCGTCATGCTTCTTGCGGGTGAAGCGCTCTTCCTGCGCGGCCGCGACGATTTCGCCATCGCGCACAATCGCCGCGGCGCTGTCGTGATAGAACGCCGAGATCCCGACAGCGATCATGAGGTCAGAATAACGTGTAGATGAACGGCGCGACCACGGAGCCTTTGGTCAGCACGATCAGTCCGCCGAAAATGGTCATCAACACCAGCGCGGGAACCAGCCAGAACTTCTTCCGCGCGAGCATAAAGGCGAGCATGTCTTTGAGAAACGACATCGAACCCTCAAAACGGCTTTTCGAGTGACTGCGCGGTCGAGCCGGTTTTTCCGCGCGCGATCCAGTATGTGTCCTTGCGTTCACGCCGCAGTCCCATCGGATCGACGCCGAACACCCGCATCAGCAGCCCGGTCGGCACGATCGCGATCGCATACATGCCGCCGAGGAAGATCGGATTGGTGACCTTGTGCAGCATGAGGCCGAGCTTGTTCCAGCCGCGGTTGGCCGGCTCCAGCACGTCGGGCTTGACCAGGGCGGCGAGGATCAGCACGAGCCCAACACCGCCGAGCACCGCCGCGAACCACCCGATCTCGCCGTGCAGGTACGCCCGGATGCAGCCGAAGGCGAGCAGGATCGCGCCGACCACGAGGCCGAAGCGCTTGTTGCTCGCGGCTTCAACCGCGTGCTCGCGCGAAAACTCCTCGTGCAGTCCCGCCATCGTTGTTTCGTTCTGCCCTGAAAAATCAATTGCTTAGCCTGCGCCGAGCAATCGAGCGCTCTGTTTAACGTAACCCGGCGGGCTCAGGCAATATAGCCGCGATACCAGTCAACGAAGCGGCGCACGCCCTCGGCGATCGGCGTGTCGGGGCGGAAACCGGCCGCGGCTTCGAGATCGGCGACATCCGCGCAGGTTTCCGGTACGTCGCCGGGCTGCATCGGCACAAGCTCGCGGATCGCCTTCTTGCCGGTCTGTTCCTCGATCAGGCGCACCACGTCGGTCACCTCGACCGGCGTGTGGTTGCCGATGTTGTAGACGCGCCACGGTGCAAAGCTCGTGGCCGGGTTCGGCGCCGCGCCGGACCATGCCGGATCGGGCGTCGCCGGGCGGTCGATCAGGCGCACGACGGCTTCGGTCACGTCGTCGATGTAGGTGAAGTCGCGCTTCATCCGGCCGTGATTGAACAGGCGGATCGGCTTGCCTTGCAGGATCGCCTCGGTGAACAGCCACATCGCCATGTCCGGCCGTCCCCACGGCCCGTAGACGGTAAAGAAGCGCAGGCCCGTCATCGGCAGATTAAACAAATGCGCATAGGCGTGCGCCATCAGCTCGTTTGCCTTCTTGGTCGCGCCGTAAAAATTGAGCGGATGATCGACGTTGTCGGCGGTGCTGAACGGTGCTTTCGTGTTGCCGCCATACACCGAGGACGACGACGCGTACACGAGATGGCGGCACTCCGTCTGGCGGCAGCCTTCGAGCACGTTGAGAAAGCCCGCAATGTTGCTCTCCGCATAGGCGTGCGGATCGATCAACGAGTGGCGCACGCCCGGCTGGGCCGCGAGGTGCACCACGCAAGGAAACCGGTGCGAGACGAACAGCGCGCCGATGTGAGTGCGATCGCCAAGATCGCACTGTTCGAAGCGAAACGCGGGAAACCTCGCAAGCTCTCCGCGCCGTGCGCGTTTGAGTGCCGGATCGTAATAGCTGTTGAGATTGTCGAGCCCGATCACGCGGCGGCCGAGCCTCAACAGCCGCGCCGCCACATGAAAGCCGATGAATCCGGCCGCCCCGGTCACCAGGATGGGATCTTTCTCGGCGGTCATTGCGGCCTCATGCGCGGGTTCTTACGCGAAAAAGCGAGGCCGCTCAAAGCGGGCACAGCCGGCAGGACCGCCGGGCTTTGCGGTTCGGTCCCGGCTCGCTATACCCCTGCGGCGACAGACAGAGACGCATTGACCGATGGCAACTTCGTATTCCGACCGCGTGACCCGCTATCTCGAAGCCTCGCGCGATGCGGTAAGCGCGGCGCTCGGGGATCGCACGTTCGTGGAAGCCGTGTCGCGCACGGCCGAGATCGTCACCGATGCGCTGCGGGCGGGAAAGAAAATCCTGCTGGCCGGCAATGGCGGCAGCGCGGCCGACGCGCAGCATCTCGCGACCGAGCTGATGGTGCGCTTCTATCTCGATCGCGCTCCCCTGCCCGCGCTCGCGCTCACGACCGATGGCGTGACGCTGACCGCAACCGGCAACGACCTCGGATTTGAGCATGTGTTTTCCCGGCAGGTGCTGGCGCTCGGCCAGCCCGGCGATGTGTTCCTCGGGCTTTCGACCTCCGGCCGCTCGCCCAACATTCTCGCCGCCTGCAAGGCCGCGCGCGAGCGCGGCATGTCCGTCATCGGCTTCACCGGAACGAGGAACGGTGAGACCATGGGCAGCCTTTGCGACCTCACGGTGCGGGTTCCGAGCGAAAAGACACCGCTGATCCAGCAGGTCCATATCGCGGCGGGGCACATTGTGTGTGAAATCGCCGAGGAAGCGCTGGCGAAAGGCGCGTGAGCCGAGGTTTCCTGCCGCAACCGCTTCCCGAAAGCGTTAACCCATCGCATTGGCCTGCCCTACCGCTGGCTTTGCACGGACCGCTCTAGCTGGTACTGGTTCGGCGGCTAGGCCATTGAAATTGCTTCCTAAAGGTACGCAGGCCCGCGTTAGCCCGTGAAAGGCCCCGATGAGTTCGGCTTTGATACCGGTCCTGATGTGCGGGGGCGCGGGAACGCGCCTGTGGCCGGTCTCGCGCGAAAGCATGCCCAAGCAGTTCGTGCCGCTGGTCGGCCACCGGTCGACCTTCCAGCAGACGGTGCAGCGCGTCACCGACCCCGCCATGTTCAGTCGGCCGATCGTCATCACCCATGCGGATTTCCGCTTCGTCGTGGCCGAGCAGCTGCGCGAAATCGGCATTGGGGCGGATATCGTGCTGGAGCCCGCAAGGCGGGACTCCGGACCGGCGGTGGCGGTCGCGGCCGCGCTTGCGGCGCGGCGCGATCCGGAAGCGACCGTGCTGGTGCTCGCCGCCGACCACATCGTGCTTAAGCCGGAGGAGTTCCTGACCGCCTGCCGCAGCGCCGCCACCGCGGCCGCGGCCGGGCGGATCGTGACCTTCGGCATCAAGCCGTCGGTGCCTGCGACCAGCTACGGCTACATCCGCCCCGGCGCGAAGCTCAACGGCGGCACCGCGCTCGCGGTCGATGCCTTTGTCGAGAAGCCGGATGTCGCGACCGCGACGCGCTACATGGCGGACAGATATTTGTGGAACAGCGGCAACTTCATGTTCCGCGCCGACGTGATGCTCGGCGAGATCGCGCAGTTCGAGCCCGCGATGGCGGAAGCAGCCCGCGCGGCGGTCGACGAGATGACGCAGGACCTCGATTTCCTGCGTCTTGCGCCGGAGGCGTTCGGCCGCGCGCCGCGCAAGTCGATCGACTACGCCGTGATGGAGCGCACCAAGCTCGCCGCCGTCGTGCAGGCCGACATGGGCTGGTCCGACGTCGGAAGCTGGGATGCCGTGTGGGACAATCTCGAACACGATGCGAGCGGCAATGCGGTGTCGGGAACGGCCGTGGTGCTCGACAGCCGCAACAGCCTGGTGCGCTCGGACGACGGCATCCTCACCGCGGTGGTCGGGGTCGACAATGCGGTGGTGATTGCAACCGGCGACGCGGTGCTGGTCGCTTCGCGCGACAAGGCGGAAAACGTCAAGGCGCTGGTGGAGCAGCTCAAGGCGCAGAACCGCCGCGAGGCGGTGGAGCACCGGCGCATCTACCGGCCGTGGGGCTACTACCAGGGTGTCGACACCGGCGAGCGTTATCAGGTCAAGCGCATTGTGGTGAAAGAGGGTGCGCGCCTCTCATTGCAGAAGCACTTCCACCGCGCCGAGCACTGGGTCGTCGTCAAGGGCACCGCCGAGGTGACCCTCGGCGAGGACGTGCGCACCATCCATGAGAACGAGTCGGTCTATATCCCGATCGGCAGCGTGCACCGCCTTGCCAATCCGGGGAAAATTCCGCTCGAGCTTATCGAGGTGCAGGTCGGCAGCTATCTGGGCGAGGACGACATCCAGCGGCTCGACGACGTATACGGGCGCGGTTAGCGCTTGCTTTTTCTCGATATCGGGGGCGCTGGCGGCGGATTTTGTCCACCGCCAGCATCCTAGATGCGCTTATGGCAGTTCATTCAGCATCGCCAGCA
>JAXDOA010000088.1:0-2666 GCA_034669125.1 Hyphomicrobiales bacterium | reverse complement strand
AGCGCTGAAGGCGCGCTCACTCGGGCGCGCTTCGTCAAACGCCGATTGCGGCGCCGGGCCGTAAAGATCGGCGGTCCCGTCGAGCCGACTCACCTTGATGAAGATCGCGCCCGCTTCCTCGGCGCCGCGCCGGCGCAGCACCGCCGCCGCGCCCTCGACCTGGCAGCGACGCAGATAGGCGGCGACCCAGATGCCGGTCTTGAGGCGCATCCACATCCTCGGGAAGGGTTCAGGGCGTGAACTCAACGTGCAGCGGGAGGGCTGCACCGTCCGCTAGCTTTCGATGACTACCAAATTATTCGGCGCGGCCAAACGACGCTAAGGGCCGGGTGGCCCATCTCCAGGATCCACTGGACTTTAGGCTCGTTGCGGCACACGCTCACCGGGATCGAGACGCCCGCGCAAGCTGCCCGGGCCTTCACCTGCATCACCGGTTTTGTTTCACTCGCCCTCAAAGGCCGAGGGGATCGGTCTTGTCATCAACATCTGAGAGAGGGACCGCGATGAAGCTTCTCCGCAGGCAATTCCTGCATCTGGCCGCGGGTGCTGTCGCGCTGCCTGCTGTGTCGCAGGTCGCATGGGCGCAAGCCCCATCGGTGCCCACCATATTGTCTCCGACCGGCATGCTGCGCGTTGCTCTGATCGCCTCCAACCCCGTTCTCGTGGCCCGCGGTGCGGACGGCTCCCTCGGCGGCGTCTCCGTCGCCGTTGCCCGCACGTTCGCTGCGCGTCTCGGCGTGCCGATCGAACTCAAGCCCTACGACAATCCCGCGCGCTACAACGAAAGTCTCGCGACCGATGACTGGGACATCGGGCTCGCCGCACGCGATCCGGCTCGCGCAGAACACCTCGCTTTCAGCGTGACGTTCATGGAAGTGGACAACGGCTATGTCGCGCGCCCCGGAGCGGCACCGACCACCGCCGAGGAGGTCGACCGTGCCGGTGTGAAGATCGCGGTCGCGCAAGGAAGCGCACCACACACCGCGTTGAGCCGCCTCATCAAGAATGCAGAGATCATACCAATCCCTGGTGGGTTCGAGCCGGCGCGCGAGGCGTTGGCAACAGGTAAGGCCGACGTCTACGGCGAGAACCTGCACCTCGCCCACCGCATCGCCGACGCCTTGCCCGGCGCACGCGTGCTACCCGGACGTTTCAACGTCGTGCAAATGGCGATTGGAGTGCGCAAGCGGGCCGCCTCAGTGCTTCCCGCCGTCGACGAACTCGTGAACGGAATGCGGTCCGATGGCACGGTGGAGAAAGCCATCGCCGAAGCCGCCCTGCGGGGCGTTCGGGTCCCGTAAGACCGCCGCCTTACTCCAGCGGCCGGCCGGTCAGCGCCGCCAATTCCCGCAGCAGGCGCGGCGAGATCTGGCCGGTGACCGGCAGCTTGCGGTCGCGCTCGAATTTCTGGATCGCCGAAATCGTCTCGGACCCGTAATTGCCGGTCGGCTTGACGGGGCCGTAGCCGTAGTCATTGAGCGCGCGCTGCACGGCGATCACGCGTGGCGTCGGCGCGATCAGCTCGGCGATCGGATCGATGCGCGCCGGCGCCTTCGGGGCGGCGGCCTCGGGCTTCAGCGGCGTGCGGGCGATCGCGCGCAGCACGTCCTCGCTCGGTTCGCCCGTTGCCTTAAGCTTCGCAGATGTCTCAAAATCGCGGATCGCCGAGTCCGTCTTCGGCCCGAGCACGCCGTCGGCCGGACCGTCGTAGAGGCCGCGTCGCGACAGCTCGCGCTGGATGTCGGTGATGATGTCGCCGCGCGGCCGCGCGGACGCTTCCGGTTTCGCGGTCACGAGCCCCTCCGGGCGCGCGCGCGGCATCGCCGGCACGACGCCACCCGCGGGCTCGCCTGCCACCGGGCGCGGCTTGATCGAGAAGATCGGCGCCGGATGTGGGCCCGGCTGGCGGTACAGCGCATTGGTGAGAATGGCGCCGGAGGCGATCAGGAGCAGGACTATCCCGATGGCATCGAGCGGATTGCGGCCGAGCGCGCGGCGCAGCAGCCCACGCACGCCGCCCTCGTTTTCAAATTCGGCGGAATCGACCGCTATCGCTCGCTCACGCACTTTTTCTCATCCTGATGTCTGTCAGCGCCACCGGCTCGGGAACCGGCAGACGCTGTACGTTCGGCGCCGCTTCGACGACGCGCGTTTTCTCACAATCGACCGGCAGGCGAACAGACACGCTGGTTCCAGAGCCGACGCGGCTGCGGATGCTGAGCTCTCCGCCATGGAGCTCGACCAGCCCCTTCACGATCGACAGGCCGAGACCGGTGCCGTCGTGCGGGCGGTCATAGGCGGTGCGGACCTGGAAGAACGGATCGCCGACGTGGCGCAGATCGTCCTCGCCGATACCGACGCCGGTGTCTTCCACCGTGAGCGTCACGTCTCCGCCCCCGATCTCAGCGGTGACCAAGACTTTTCCGCCGCGCTGCGTGAACTTGACGGCATTGGAGAGCAGGTTGATCAGGATCTGCTTCACGGCGCGCTTGTCGGCGACAATGTCCGGCAGGTCGGCCGGCACACGGCAGACGAGATCGATCCCGGCCTCGCGCGCGCGCAATGCCATCAGGTCGCAGCAGGTGCCGATCACCGGCGCGGCCGCGAACGGCTCGGGCGTGATCTCGAAGTTGCCGGACTCGATCTTCGACATGTCGAGGATGCCG
>JAXDOA010000087.1:0-4009 GCA_034669125.1 Hyphomicrobiales bacterium | reverse complement strand
CGCCGCTACCCGAAGCCCGCCTACATGACCGAGATCGAAAGCTGGCGCGAACTGCCCGACGGACGCATCGAGTTCACCATGCGGCGGCTGCCGACGGCGGACTGACGCGCATGATCCCGAAAAGTGGGAACCGGTTTTCGGACAAGATCATGCGCCAACAAGAATTCGGAGCGCCGTGATGCGCAAGTTCTGGCGCGGGCTTGCGATCTTTCTGCTCGGCGGCGCGCTCGGGACCGGTTTCGGCGTCGCGCTCGGCTTCTTCGTCTATCCGTTCGTGTTTCCGCCGCCCGCTGCCACGGACCAGTTGAGCGAAGCCGACAAGACGAAGCTCGTCGCGACCGGCACGTTCATCCACGCCAATCCGTCCGACCCGATACACTGGGGCCGCGGCAAAGTTTCGGTCTACGAGCGCGCGGTGTTCCTCGAGCCGGATTTCGAGGTGGGGCCGGGGCCGGCGTTCCACGTCTACCTCGTGCCCAAGGCCGGCCTCCGCCAAAGCTCCGATCTCGGCGAGGCGATGTTCATCGATCTCGGCGGCCTGCGTTCGTTCAAGGGGAGCCAGCGCTCCGCGATCCCCGCTGGTGTCGACCTGAAGAACTATCAAAGCGTGATCATCTGGTGCCGGCAGTTCAGCGTGCTGATCTCGCCCGCGGACCTGACGGCCAAATAGGTGCTTGCCGCTCTCGCCGACCTCTCGGTCTTCGAGCTCTCGCTGATCGCCGGAATGGCGATCGTCGCCTCGGTGATCGGCGGGGTGGCGGGTTACGGCACCGGCGCGCTGATGCCGCTGGTGCTGGTGCCGATCGTCGGGCCCGAGCCGGTGGTGCCGATCATCGCGATCTCGGCGCTGTTCACCAATTCAAGCCGGGCGACGGCGTTCCGGAAGGTGATCGACTGGCGCCGCGCGGCGATCATCCTGGCGTGCGCGTTGCCGACCACGATGCTCGGCGCGTGGGGCTACACCATGCTCACCGGCGCCGGCGCCATGCTGGTGATCGGCGGCATGATGGTGCTGAGCGTGCCGCTGCGGCGGCTGTCGAGAAAACGCGGGCTGACGCTCGGCGAAGGCGGGCTTGCGGTTGCCTCCGTGCTGTGGGGCTTCGTGGTCGGCGGCACGAGCGGAGCGGGCATCATCCTGCTGTCGCTGTTGATGGCGGTGGGACTCGAGGGCGCCGCCGTGATCGCGACCGACGCGGCGATCTCGATCATCATCGGCATCGGCAAGATCGGCGTGTTCGGCATGTTCGGGGCGGTGACGCCCAAGGTCGTGGCGGTCGCGCTGCTCATCGGCATCGTGGCATTCCCCGGCGCCTTCCTCGCGAAAGCGCTGGTCGAGCGCCTGCCGGTGCACGTGCACACCGCCATCCTCGACGCGGTGGTGATCGGCGGCGGCCTCTTGATGGTGATCGGCGCGCTGGTGCGGTGAGTCTTAAGGCCACCTCACCACGGGCGGCATGGAGGACAGGATCGAGTCGACATTTCCCCCGGTGCGCAGCCCGAAAATCGTGCCGCGGTCGTAGAGCAGGTTGAACTCCACATAGCGGCCGCGGCGCACCAGCTGCTCCTCGCGGTCGGCTTCGCTCCACGGATGCTCGAAATTGCGCCGCACCAGTTCGGGATAGACGGTCAGGAACGCGCGCCCGACATCCTGCGTAAAGGCAAATGCCGCATCCCAATCGTTCTCGAGGTAGTCGTAGAAAATCCCGCCGATGCCGCGCATCTCCCTGCGGTGCTTGAGATAGAAATACTCGTCGCACCAGTTCTTGAATTTCTCATACGGCGCGACCGCAGCGTGGGCGTCGCAGGCGGATTTCATCGCGGCGTGGAATGCGATGGTGTCCGGATCATCCTGCGTGCGACGTTGGTCGAGCACCGGCGTCAGGTCGGCGCCGCCGCCGAACCAGGCCTTGGTGGTGACGACAAAGCGCGTGTTCATGTGCACGGCCGGAACGTGCGGATTGTGCATGTGGGCGATCACAGAGACGCCCGAGGCCCAGAAGCGCGGGTCCTCCGCGGCGCCCGGGATCTGATCGCGGAATTCCGGCGCGAATTCTCCGTGCACGGTCGAGGCATGCACGCCGACCTTCTCGAACACGCGGCCGGTCATCATTGCCATCGTGCCGCCGCCGCCGTCCCCCTCCCCACCCTCCCCCGCAAGCGGGGGAGGGGAGGGAGGGGGCTTGCGTTCCCACGGCGTGCGGAGAAACCGCCCGGGCGCGCGGCCGCCCAGCGGTGCTGTCGGCGGCAGCGCATCCTCGAGCGCCTCGAATGCCGCGCAGATGTCGTCGCGCAACGTCTCGAACCACGCGCGGGCGCGCGATTTGCGCTGCTCCAGGGCAGCGGCATCGGGGAGGGACGAGGTCATCGCGTCCATGGTTTAGCGATTGCCGGAGGATAGGTATCGGCCCTTTGATCGAACGCAATACGCGACGGATGCGTCATGAGTCTGCTTTGACCTTCTCGGTCAGCCAGACCTTGATCAGCGACTGGTACGGCACGTCCTTCCTGTTTGCGGCAATCTTGATGCGATCGAGCAAATCCTGCGGCAGGCGCAGCGAGATCGCTGTGGTCGAGAACTTGAGATTTGGAAAGCGCACGCGCTGAGCCTTACTCCAATCGACGTAGTCGGCGGAGTCGTGCGATTCCCAAAAAGCTCGTTCTTCGGCTTCTGTGGCGAAGCGGGGGATCGGCTTAAGTTTCTTGCGCATAGATCGCTCTTTCCTTCCGGCTCATCTCGCGTACGGAGGCGATGCGGATTTTCGCGCCGCCTTCCCGTGTCGTAAACGCGGCGAACAACGGGCGCCCCTCGTTTGATTGTCCGAGAGCCTGATAGCGCGGCTCCATCTGGCTATGCTTCGTGTCTTCCACGATGATCAGCGGGGTGTTCGCGAATAATTGTTCAGCCTCCAGTTGGCTCACCGCGTGCTTGTCAGAGCTCTTCCGGCTGTTGCCTTCGTCCCAGTCGAAGCCGTCGATCCGCGCGAAGTCCAGCATTGATGTATATTACCATAATATACATTTCGGTGCAATGCCGGACCGCGTCTCGCTACGCAGGTGTCCGCAATCCGCCGGTCTGCCGCAACGCCTCGCCGACGACAATCGCACAGGCCATCGCGACATTGAGCGAGCGCAGGCCCGGCCGCATCGGGATCGTGAGCCGCGCATCGGCGGCGGCGTGGACATCCTCGGGCACGCCGGCCGATTCGCGCCCGAACAGCAGGATGTCGTCCGCCGCGAAGGGATGATCCAGGTAGGATTTCGCCGCGTGCGTCGTGAACAGCACGAGCTTGTGCCTTTCGCCGCGCCGCCAGGCATCGAACGCCGCCCACGACGAATGCCGCCGCAGCGTCACCTGATCGAGGTAGTCCATCCCGGCGCGGCGGAACGCGCGGTCTGACACCGGAAAGCCTGCCGGTTCGATGATGTGAGCCGCGACCCCGAGGCAGGCGCAGAGTCGCAGAATCGTTCCGGTATTCTGCGCGATGTCGGGCTCGTAGAGGGCAAGTTGCATGACGCATTAGCGGCATCTGGCCGGACCCGGATCAAGCCAAAACATCGTGTTCGAGGAGCGATTTAACTGGACCGGGGGACAGGGCGCGAGTGCGGGCTTGCCTATGGCCTGCAAGGGTGCCAATAAAACGCCGCCGGATCGCGCCGCTAGGTCCTCCCAGGACCGGTTGCGGTGCTGCCGTTCGCCGCCGGGCGCGTCGTGAGGGGCGAAGTCCTTGTCTGCCGCGCGAGAGCGTGCCGACCGGCAAGGGGAAAGGGCCTTTATCGTGACTACCACTACTGCGGTCGAGCCCACTCGCCGTGACTTTCTCTATATCGCCACTGCCACGGTCGGAGCGGTCGGTGCCGCCGCCGTTGCCTGGCCGCTGATCAGCCAGATGAACCCGGATGCCTCGACCATCGCCGCGGGCGCGCCGATCGAGGTCGACCTCGCACCGGTCGCCGTGGGGCAGGTGATCAAGGTGTTCTGGCGCTCCAAGCCGATCTTCATAGGCCATCG
>JAXDOA010000086.1:0-3252 GCA_034669125.1 Hyphomicrobiales bacterium | reverse complement strand
TCAACTCGGCCAAGTTCTTCGCAGGCAGAGAATTGCGCGACATGATCAGCATCGGGCCATTCGCCAGCATGGAGATCGGTTCAAAGTCCTTCAGCGTGTCGTAGGTCAGCGGGTAGACCGAGGCATTGACGACGTAGTGGTTCACGCCGCCGATGCCGATCGTGTAGCCGTCCGGATCGGCACGCACCACGCGGCCCGTGCCGATCGTGCCGAAGGCACCGCCGACGTTCTCGATGATGATGGTCTGGCCGAGGAGCTGCTGCGCGCGCGCCATCACGATGCGGCCGATGGTGTCGGTCGGCCCGCCGGCCGATGCCGGAACGATTGCAGTCACAGGGCGGGAGGGATAGCTCTGCGCGCTCGCGTGAGCGATGCCGGCGAGCGTTACAAGCGCCGCAACGAGCAATTTCCGCATGTGAAACGCCTCCCTGAATCTTGCCGAGAGGCTAGCACGGAGCCGCTCAGGTCTTGAAGCGCGGGTCGAGATAGTCGCGCAGGCTATCGCCGAACAGGTTGAAGGCGAATACCGCAAGGCTGATCGCGGCGCCGGGGAACAGGATCATCCACGGCGCCTCGCGGTAGAAGTCAGCCGCGTTACCGGAGAGCATCAGGCCCCAGGCGGGCGTCGGCTCGGTCACGCCAAGGCCGAGGAACGAGAGCGAGGCTTCGAGCAGGATCGCCTGCGCGATAAACGCCGTGAACATGATCAGATACGGCGCGACCACGTTCGGCGCCATGTGGCGGAAGATGATGCGGCTGTTGGAATAGCCGGCCGCGCGCGCCGCATCCACATACGGCATCGCGCGGATCGAGAGAGCGGCGGCGCGCACCACGCGTGCGACGCGCGGCACGATTGGGATCGCGATCGCGTAAATCAGGTTCATGTCGATGCCGAACAACACCGACTTGCGCAGCGCAGCGACCACCACCAGCGCCAGCACAATGATCGGGAACGCCAGCAGGATGTCGACGAAGCGCTGGATCCAGTCGTCGATTTTGCCGCCGAAATAGGCCGACGCGACGCCGAGAATCGCCCCGATGGTCGAGCCGATGAACGAGGAGGTGAAGCCGATCACCAGCGCCGTGCGCGAACCCCAGATGATGCGCGAGAGGATATCGCGCCCGAACGCGTCGGTGCCGGCCCAATGGTCCCACGAGGGCGGCGCCAGGATGGAGGAGAAGTCGATGTCGAGCGGGTTATAGGGCGAGACCAGTCCGGAGAACACGCCGGCGAACATCATCACGCAGATGATGACGAAGCTGATCGCGCCGAGCGGCTGCTGGCGCGTGAATTCCATCACCACGCTCGGCCGGCGCGGTATTGCGGAGGGGAGGGCTGCGACCGACATCAGTGATACCGGATGCGCGGGTCGAACACCGCATAGAGCAGGTCGACCACGAGATTGATGACCACGTAGGCCGAGGCGATCAGCATCACCATCGCCTGGATCAGCGTGAAGTCGTTGCGCGAGACGCTCTGCACGAACAGCATGCCGATGCCGTTGAGGTTGAACACCTGCTCGGTGACGACGAGCCCGCCGATCAGGAAGGCGAACTCGATGCCGATGACGGTGATGGCCGGCAGCAGCGCGTTCCGCAGCGCGTGACGCGAGATCACCATCTTCTCGAACACGCCTTTCGCGCGCGCGGTGCGGATGTAGTCCTCGTTCAGCACTTCGAGCAGCGAGGAGCGGATCATGCGCGCCACGACCGCGCAGTAGCGGTAGCCGACCGCGAGCGCCGGCCAGATCAATTGCGTGAGGTTGGCGATCGGATCGACATAGATCGGCGTGAAGGTGATCGGCGGCAGCCAGTTGAACAGGTACAGTAGCGTGATCATGATCAGCATGCCGAACCAGAACGACGGGATCGACAGCCCGCCGATGGTGATGATGCGCACCGCGTAGTCGACCCATGTGCCGCGCATCAGCGCGGCTGTTGTGCCCAGGGGTATCGCCAGCAGCACCGCGATGACGCTCGCCATGATGGCGACCTGCAGGGAGAGTTCGAGCCGGATCGCGATTTCTTCCGTCACCGGGCGGTCGGTCCACATCGACCTGCCGAGGTCGAGTGTCGCCAGTCCCACCATCCAGTCCTTGAACTGGTAGACGAGCGGCTTGTCGAGACCGAGCCGGTGGCGCTCCATCTCTATCGTTTGCTGGGACACGTTGCCACCGTCGCCGCGCAGCTTGATCTCCACCACGTCGCCTGGAATGACGCGCAGCATGAAGAACACGAGCACCGCCACCCCGAACAGGGTCGGGATCATCAGCAGCACGCGGTTGATGGTGTAGCGGAGCATTCTCTTTCTTTCTTTTCCCTCGCCCCGTGAAACGGGGAGAGGGTGGCGAGCCTAAAGCGCGTTTACGCGCGTCTGCGACGCACTATGGCGAGCTGGGTGAGGGGCCCTTAGCCTATTCGCCGAAGCCCCTCATCCGCCCAGGACCTGCGGCCCTCGGCACCTTCTCCCCGCAAGCGGGGAGAAGGAAACGCAGAGAGACCGCCGCAAGCCTCAAGTATTCAACCACACCTCTTCGAGCTGGGCGCCGAGATTGTGGCTCGGCGACATTTTCCAGCCCATCACGGTCTTGTGGCTCGGCACGATGCGGTGCCACCACAGCAGCGGCTGCTGGTAGGCCTGCTCGAACGCGCGCTTCTCGAACGCGCGAATCAGCGCCTTGCGCTTTTCGGTATCGCGCTCGCGCAAGTGATCGTCATAGATCTTGTCGATCTCGGTGTCCTTGTGACGCGAGCGGTTCTCGGGCGCGCGCGCGACCGAGAGGTACTTGGCAAGCCCGAGACTCGAATCATCCATGAACAAGTTGGAGAAGTCGATCGCGACGTCATGGTTGCCGGCGTTCATGTGCGCCAGATAAGGCGCGGTGTCGGACTGCTTGTGCTCGACCTCGACGCCGATCTGGCGCCACTGATCGACCAGGAAGATGCCGGCCGGCGTATAGGGCATCGCGAGATTGCGATTCCAGAGCACGAACTTCAGGTTTGATGCGCCGGCCTCGGCGAGCAGCTTCTTTGCTTCCTCGCGTGACGCCTTGATGTCGCGTGAGAAGCCGGGGAGCTTGGCGAGTTCGTCCGGCGCTGTCGCAAGCGGCGAGCCGGGGCGCACCACGCCGCCGACCGAGCGCAAGGTCGAGATGCGCGAGAGACCCTGGCTGCCGCCCCAGCGGTCGATCGACATCAACAGCGCCTTGCGCACGCGCACGTCGTCGAACGGCTTCTTCTCGGTGTTGAACA
>JAXDOA010000085.1:0-6091 GCA_034669125.1 Hyphomicrobiales bacterium | reverse complement strand
ACGCTCGGCCTTGCGGTCGGGGCTGTAGAGATAGACGGCAGCCGGCGGATCGGGCCCCTGCCACGGTCTATCGTCCCGGGCGTAGACCCATAGCCGGCCGGTTTTGGTGCGTCCGCGGCCAGGATCGGACCGGACGGCCCCGCGCATCCCGTTGCACAGACCACCGACTCGCCACTATTGCCTGCGTGCCGTCTTTCTACGGTGGACGAGTTCCCCTTCCCAGCGCTCAGCGCGGAGCAACTCTCCCGTGATCTCTTCGAGCGGCACGGGGAACATCGTCTGCACGAGCTGGTGCGTGATCTTGCCGACGGCTTCCGCTTTTTTCCATCCATACAGCTCCTCGGCGCCGCGATTCCAGTAGGTGATGACGTCATTCATGTCGCGCACGAAGACTGTGTCGTGGGTGAGGTC
The DNA here is from genome assembly GCA_034669125.1 of Hyphomicrobiales bacterium. Classification (GTDB taxonomy): domain Bacteria; phylum Pseudomonadota; class Alphaproteobacteria; order Rhizobiales; family Xanthobacteraceae; genus PALSA-894. Next base: position 5,680 of record JAXDOA010000085.1, on the reverse strand, counting down.
GAGGAGTCCGGCCTGCTCGCGCAGCACCCTTTCCATCGATTGGCCTTGCACGGCGAGGAAAGTCGTAACGCCGATCGCCGCCAGGCTGAGAACGCAGGTCGAAAGGGCGATGACTGGCGATTTATCGTGCACCGAAAGCAAATAGCTTGACACCGTTAGCGCCATTAGTCCGAGCGATGCGAGCACCACACCACGCTTCTGAAGAAACCTGGCAGATAGCAGCACAACGCCCACATACAGCACGGCGACGGCGCTATCTGCGGGGGTAATTACGTCAAGAATGAAGACTGCGATAGCGGCGGCAGCGCCAAAGAGTGAAAGAGCACGTGACATGACTATTGTCGGAGAAGTCGCACTATCTTCCACTTGGTTCTCTTCCGTCCGCATGTCACGCCTCGTCAGAAAGATGCGGTGGCCCGGTGTCGCGATCGGGTCGGCACTTTTCGGTCGGCCAATCTGGCAAGCTGACGCTCCCAGTTCGAGAGCGACGGAGCACAAGCCGCTGGCTCGCACCGCCAGTCACTCCATTTGCCGCATCGGTAGTTTGTCCCGATCTAGCCAGTGAGTAAAGCGGCAGCAACGGATGATGCGCGTCGGGCGCTGCCGAGAAACACGGTGGCAAAGAAGCGTGGAAATTCACTCGTCGAAAGCTCGGCAGCGGCGAAAAGTTCTAAGGACGTTCGCTGACTGCGACCTCAGTCTTCTCTGGCAAATCTGGAAACGTCAATTCCCATCCGCCGCCGAGCGCTTTAAAGAGCTGAACGAGATTGAGCGAGACGTTCGTCGTGCTGGTCGCATGTTGCTGTTCCGCCTGTAGCAGCGATCTCTGCGCGTCGAGTACCGAGAGAAATTCCGTCACGCCGTCAGCATAGCGGGTGCGGGCCAGCGCGAGGGCCTGGCGGGAGTGGTCTGCCTGTACCCTCAGTCTGGCGCGGCGGTTCTGTTCAAGGCGATGTGCGACGAGCGCGTTGACGACGTCATGCCAGGCCTGCAGCACCGTCTTGTGATACGTAATCGCCGCTTCCTGCTGCTGGGCGTCGCGCAGTTCGAGCGTGCTCTTCAGTCTGCCGCCGGCGAAGATAGGGAGTGTTACGCTCGGTCCGACCATGTATTGCAGCGAACTGCCTTTCCAGAGATTCCTGATGTCCAGCGCGTTGGACCCGCGGGTCCAGGTGCTGGCCGTAATAGCTATAGGGCCAGCCATAGAAAGCCCCGTCCTTCACCGAGGTCGAGCGCCAGGAGGCAACTACGCCGCGAGAGATTGCTCTCCGAGGCATAAGGGCGGCTCTCTAGTCGCGCGAGACGCATGTCGTCATTGGCAAGAACTTCAACGGATGCACCGACGCGGTTGCGTCGACCTAGAGCAGATTCTGATCACGAGCGATCATAACCGGCTGCGGCGAAGAAGTTCAGACACTCTTGGGTGGTGAAGGCGGCAAGTGCGACGGCGATAGCGTCGAGCAAGGCCTCGATTGATCGGGCAGCCGCCTTTCTAAGAGCAGCCTTGAGCTTGGCGAAGGCCATTTCGATCGGATTGAGGTCGGGCGAATATGGCGGCAGATAGAGGAGTTGGGCGCCTGCCGCTTCGATTGCGATGGCGACTTCGGCTCGCTTGTGTGCTGCAAGATTGTCCATCACCACGATGTCGCCGGGCGTGAGCGTCGGCACGAGGACTTGCGTAACGTAAGCCTCGAAGGCCAAGCCGCCCATGGGACCGTCGAGGACCATCGGCGCAGTCATGCCGCTCGCCCTGAGCGCGCCGACGAAGGTCGTCGTCTTCCAATGGCCGTGCGGGAGCGCTGCGACACAGCGCTGGCCGCACGGCGACCGGCCATAGAGCCGCGCCATCTTGGTCGAGGCTCCCGTCTCGTCGATAAACACCAGCCGGTGGATGTCGATCTCAGGCTGAGATGCCTTCCACGCTACGCGTTCGGCGGCCACGTCCGGCCGATCCTGCTCGCTGGCGTGAGATGTTTTTTTTGAAGGTGATGCCGCGGCGATCGAAGAACCGCCAGACCACGCTCGGAACGAAGCGCTCGCCGTGTGCTTTGAACAGATGTTCGGCGATCTCGGCCAGCGTCATGTCAGGTGTCACCTCGACCAGGCCGAGGATCTCCGCAGCGTGGTTCTCGATCCGGGCCGAGCGTCGGTCCCCGCCCTGCACACGCGCCTCACAGGCGCCGGTGCTTCGCCACTCGCTGACCAGTTCGATCGCCGTCGATGGCGCCACGCCGAACCGGGTGGCGGCGCCTCGACAACTCATGCCCTGATCTTCCACGGCACGAATAATGCGAATGCGAAGGTCTGGCGAGAGGGTTTAGCCATGGGGGCTGGCCTCCATAACCAGCCCTCAACATGAATCATGATTTGCCCCGGCAAGGGAATCCCCTTCCGATTCCGCCAGGACGGAAAATGCTCTAGCCTTATCCAAAAACACTGGAGTTCCAGGCGTGAAAGCGGGGGCTAAGGCTGCTCTTGATGGGCGACTTGGAACCTCCGCCGGAGGCGCACGCAAGAAGACCTGTGCGATAGCGTCTGAGCCTGAGCCGTCGATACGGGCATTTGATACGCGTCAAGAGAACGCGCGCGATTGCGTGAGCCGCCTTCACACTTTCCTAGAATTAACCTCTCCGACAGAACATCGTAATGTCAGTTCCCCAGAACTCAGAAAGTGAGCCTCACTTCTAGGAGATTCGATCATGACGAACGGCAAACCTGGCCATCATCTGTACTCACGCAAGGCCAGTGGGATTGCGCGTGCCGCTGGCGAAGATGCGATGGACGTGGAATGCATTTTGTCGCGTAGCAGGTATCGATCGTCGACATCAGCAAGAGTCTAAATTCTTTTATAATCGATTTGTGGAGGTGACATCCCACGTGAACCACGGGGCGATCCAGCAATTGGAGAGAACCCATGAAGACCGCTCACAAATTGGCGACGGCGTCGGCCGTCGCATTTTCGGCATTCGCTTTCGTCGCCTTGGCGGGGTCTGCCGCACAGGCGGGGACAATCACGCCTCCCGGGAGGTATTGCCTGCAGTATACCTTGGGCGGCACGGACTGCAGCTTTACAAGTTATGCGGAATGCGAGGCAACTGCCGCAGGCGGGTCCGCCGAGTGTTATGGCAACACCGTTCGCGATGATCGTCTTCCCGCCCACGAATCCAGAGGCACCATCTACTGACGCCGCCGCTCTTGCTACACAAAAGGCGGACTGCAATGGCTTCAACCGTTGCGGGTCGCCGGGCCGTTTTGCCGTGGGGCCGTCGCGGATCTTCGCCTAGGTCGAAAACGAGAATGCTTCGGTTTCGATTTCCATGAAGATGCGGCCGAGTGATCCGACACTTTTGTAAAATGTCGCAGACTCGGCGTGCTCGAGGTCTGAAAAAAAGCGTCCGGCCCATGGCTTGAGATGGTTTTCGAAGATGGTCCGGTCGGTGCCGCCGGGAGCAACGATCTGGCCGCCGGCGAGGCCGGCCATGACTTCGAAAAGTACCGCAACGTGATCCTCGGGTTCCGATTGTCCCTCAGCTTGCTCAAGGCCAATTTGCTTCAGGGTATCGCGGAGCCGGGCGAGCGGACGCCCATGCAGATAACCCGTCAGATAATAGGACGCGTAGGGAAAAAGTTCGCCGCGCCCCAGCCCGACGAAGAGATCGAAATATTCGCGCTCGATCCCTTCCGGTTTGATGCTCGCGGCTGCGGAACCGAGGGCCGCGTGCGCAGCGCCCAACGGGGTTGCATCGCCAACCAGGCGGGCCAACTGCTCGATCATATCGGCGTCAGGGCTATGCGACAGCAGGGCTGCGAGCAACGCATACTCTGCGGCCCGCGCGTGATCCATCTCGTCGACCTGCCCCCCCGCGGCCGGGATTGCCCCGACGCGAACCTCTTCAGCCGTCGCTCCGGTTTCTCCGAGACCGGCAAGACCTGGGACATCCTCGGCTCTCAGCGGTCCAAATCCCGGCATCGCGTTCGGGTCGTTGAAATCCCATTGGCTCTCGGCGATCCCGATGAAATCGCGAATGGCCGGATCGGTTACCCAGGCCCGCCTTAGCGCAGCTCTTGTTAGTTCGACCGGGACACTTGATCCGAGAAACGATCGGATGTCGGTACCCGCGGTGATCGATTGCAGCGGCGGCAAGCTTGCCAGATCGAAGAGAGGAGGGGTTGGAGAGCTTGCTGCAGTCAAATCGCCAGGCTTCTCGGCGTCAATGGATTTGAGCTCCGAACCGTCCGGCTCCACGGTCTTGCCGGATTCCCGCTTCATCCGAGACCAACGCGACATGATATTTTCCGACCGGGTCATTTGTGGTCCCGTTTCCGTTTGTTGAAGGTTCGCTCGACGTGATGCTCGGCGTTGAAGTCGTCGATTGTCTCTATGATCGCAGCAGGCATCGGAACGGTCGCGACCAGATCGTTGCCCGCGTCGGTCAAAGCCTCACCCTCCGCGGGGTCGGCCGTTACCATAAGGAGTTCGAACGCGAGGTCCGCGGAATTCGCCAGTTTCGGCCGCAGAACGACCCACAGCGCGGGCATCCCCGAACAGAGATTTTGCCGATAGTTCGCCGTTTCGGTTCGATGCAATTCGATCGCGGTCTCACCCGCATAGAATGTGGTTGCGTCGCCTTCCTCACTGATCCGCGTCCAGGGTGCCGCCGATGGCGTTCCAGCCAACACCGAGACCGGCCGCCAGACAAAATCAAGCCACGGGTTCTTGGCTTTGCGGCGTTCGACGACTACGCCAACGACTATTCTTGCGAGCGCAGTCGATCTCATGCCTCATCTCCACCCTTGCCCGCGGCCGCCTCCGTGGCTGACGTGTTCATTCCGCTGGAACCGATGATTGTCCGGATCGAGCGGCGAGGGGCTCTTTGTTCAACTGCTCTTTGAGCCAGAGGTCGTGATGCTCCTTGGCCCAGTTGAGATCGACCTCGCCGGTCGCCATGGCCTCGAAGGCACCCTCCATGCCGAGCGTGCCGATGTAGATGTGAGCAATGATCACCGCGACGAAGAGAACAGCGACCACGGCGTGCACGATCTGCGCGATCTGCATCCCGGCGATGTCCGTCACATAGAACGGGAACATCAGCAGATATCCCGAAGTTATAACTGCCACTCCGGCGCCGAGGGCAAACCAAAACACCAGCTTTTCGCCGGCATTGAAACGCCCCGACGGCGCATGCTTCGATTTGATGAAGCCGCCACCTTGCTTGACCCAATCGATATCGACCTTTTTCGGGATGTTGTCCTTGATCCATAGCGCAATGATCAGCACGAGGCCGATCACGAACGACGCGCTGACGTAGTTGTGGAGGTATTTGGCGATTTGCGACATGCTGCTGAACGCTTCAGGCCCGATCAGCGGCAGGAGAGTGATCCGCCCGAACGTGATGTTCAAGCCGGTCAAGCCGAGAATAACAAAGGACACCGCTGTCAGCCAGTGTGCGAAACGCTCGAAAGAATTGAAGCGCGAAATCTTCTTACCCGAACGTCCGGCGGAGATCCGCAGCCGCCCCATGACGAAGTAGGCGGCTGCGAGCGCTGCGATCATGCCGAGGATTGCGATGGCGCCGATCCAGCGCAACGTGACTTGGTGGAAATAATCCCATGCCCGGCCGGCCGGTTGAATGAGCACGCGCGCACGCTCGATCGGCTGGTCGATGTTGCCCTCAATGCG
>JAXDOA010000084.1:0-7995 GCA_034669125.1 Hyphomicrobiales bacterium | reverse complement strand
TCTTCTGCTCCGGCTCCTTGGCGAACGCCTGCTTCGGCTCGGGCTTGGCCTGCGGCTGCGGCGTCGGCGGTTTCGGCTCGGCCTTCTTCTTCTCCTCCGGTGGCTTCGGCGGCTGCACCTGATCGGCGGTCGCCACGATCTCGGGCTTGTTGTCGACAATCTTGGCGTTCTGCTCCTCGACAGGTTTCGCCTCGGCGACCTTCTCGACCAGGGGCTTCGGCGCCTCGGCCTTCGGCGCCGTCTTGATGCCGTTGGTGATCTGCGAGAAATCGCTCGCCGAAATGATATCCGTGCTGATGAAATCAGGCGGCGGCTCGCTCAGCGGCCTGGTGGCGAACGTGACGAGACCCCACGCGAGCACAGCCCCGTGCAAGACAGCCGATATGGTCCACCCGGCTTTCATCCGTCAGGAGCCCTGCTCGACCTCCGTCACCAGCGCGACGCGGCGGAAGCCTGCCGCCGACAGCCGTCCCATCACGCGCATCACTGTACCGTAATCGACCTTCCTGTCGCCACGCACGTAGATGCGCTCGTCGTTGCCGCCGCGCGCCTGCGTGATGGCCTGCAGCTTGGCCACGAGCTCGTCCATCTTGATCTCGGAATTCTGCAGGTACACCTCGCCCTTGGTGTTCACCGACACCGTGAGCGGTTCCTTGTCCTGGTCGAGTGATTTCGCCTGGGTCTGCGGCAGGTCGATCGGCACGCCGACCGTGAGCAGCGGCGCCGACACCATGAAGATGATCAGCAGCACCAGCATCACGTCGACCATCGGCGTGACGTTGATTTCGCTCATGACCGGCTTGCGGCGATGCCGCCTCTTGCCGACCGTGATTGCTCCGCCCGCTGCCACGCAATCCCCCTCAGGCCGCTTCGTCGATCTGCCGCGACAGAATCGCGGCAAACTCGTCGGCGAAGCCCTCCAGCCGTCCGGCCTGCTTGTTCACCTCGGAGACGAACTTGTTATAGAAAATCGTCGCCGGGATGGCGGCAACAAGGCCGATCGCGGTCGCGAACAGGGCCTCGGCGATGCCGGGCGCCACAACCGCTAACGAAGTGTTCTTCGAGGCGGCGATCGACTGGAAGCTGGTCATGATGCCCCAGACGGTGCCGAACAGCCCGATGAACGGGCCGGCCGAGCCGACCGTCGCCAGCACCAGCAGCCGCCGCTCCAGCCGCTCGATCTCGCGCGCGATGGTGACGTCCATCACCTTTTCGATGCGCATTTGAAGCCCGCCGATCGCGCGGTTCGTTCCCTCAAACGAGCGCTTCCACTCGCGCATCGCGGCAACGAACAGCGCCGCCATCGAATGCGCCGGGCGCGCCGATTGCGTGCGATAAAGCTCTTCCAGCGACTGCCCGGACCAGAACGTCTGCTCGAACCGGTCCATGGCGCGCTTGGTGCGCATATAAAGCAGCGTCTTGTCGATCACGATCGCCCACACCCAGACCGACGCGACGAGCAGCCCGATCATCACGGTCTTGACCACGATATGGGCGGACCAGAACAGCCCCCAGATCGACAGATCCGCTGACGTGAGCGGGAGCGCCGACACAGCGTCGCTCGGATTCATGAGTTCGTCCTTTCGCTACGGCGTGCGGCCCCATGGCCGGACCAGACGGCGTGCAATGAAAAATGGCGTGCAGCGTGAGCGTGGCGCGCCGCACAACATTCCAAAACTCGTGAAATCCGCGCCGTCCACCATCGGCAGGCCACGGATTCCGCGCCAAATCTGTCCAAACTAGGGCACCTGACCGGTCTATCCCGCTCTAACAGGCCTGATTGTGGTTAAGGCTTTGTTACTGTTTCGGCCTTTGCGGCCGCGCCAAATGTATCGGCCCGCCACCGAGCAGCCTTGCCGGCGATTCTACGAACGTGAGCCACAATAAGTGTTTTGACATACTGACATATCTGTTGATATGTCTTGACATATGATCAAGCGCACGACCGTCCGGCTCCCATCCGAATTATTGAAGAAGGCGCAGCACAAGGCTGCCGCCGAAGGCCGCACGCTGACCGGGCTGATGGAGGAGGGGTTGCGCTATGTCGTGTCCGACAAACCTGCGATGGTGAAGTCGCGGCGCCCGGAAATCCCGATCAGTAAAGAGGGCGGAGGTCAGGCCCCCGGCGTCAAAACCTTCAAGGACCTCGAAGAGATTGAAGACGCCGAATACATCCAGCGGCTGATGAACGGCTTCAAGTGATCCTGCCGGATGTCAACATCCTAGTTTACGCGTTTCGGCAGGATGCCGTGCATCATTCAGCTTGCCGCGCGTGGCTGAATAACACGATCGCGGGCGACTCCCGTTTTGCGATATCGAAGCTGTCGCTTGCCGCCTTCGTTCGAGTTGTCACGAACGGGAAGTCCTATCCCGATCCTACGCCTCCCGCCGCTGCATTCGCGTTCTGCAACAGCTTGCTCGCCCAACCTCATTGTGAAGCGCTCGAGCCCGGTGAGCGGCACTGGGAGATATTCCAGCGTCTTTGCGTCGAGACAAACACGCGTGGCCCAATGACGACCGATGCCTGGTACGCAGCACTTGCGATAGAGTGGGGCTGCGAATGGGTGACGTTCGATCGCGACTTCCTGAAATTTCCGGACCTGAAGTGCACGATCCTCCAAGGCTAAGACAGCATCGGGCCGCCCGCCTCATCGGCGAACGGCCCGGAACGCAGACGCGGCTGCGGGGGAGTCAGCTTTGCGGCTGCGGGGCTTGCGGCTGCGGGCGATTGCGCCGGTCAGCCATGAACTGATCGAACTCGGCCTTGTCCTTGGCAAACCGCAGCCGATCGAGGAAGTCGCGGAACTCGCGCTGCTCTTCTTCCAGGCGCTGCAGCGTTTCGGAGCGGTATTCGTCGAAGGCGTGATTGCCGCTCGAGGGCCTGCTGCTCCATCCGCCGCCGCCACCGAAGCGCTCGCGCATCCGGCTCATCTTGTCTTCCATGCGCTGCATCTTCCGTTCCCAGCGCTCGCCACCACGACAACCCATGTTCTTGCTCCAGAATATGAAGGCGAGGATCGCGAGCCCCACCGGCCACCAGAAGACGAAACCGAGAATCATCAGAATGATCCAGCCGGGATGCATGAACCGCCAGGAATGCCCGTCGCCTGGCCCTTGCCAGCGGTTTTGGGGGTCGTCGTAGGTACGTTCGGTGGTGGACATGGCCTCACCCGTGAATGTTAATAACATTTACAGAGCTAGAAAAGACGCTGGGCTTTGTCAAGCGGGCCGCCAAAGAAGCCGTTCACGAAGCCGTGGGCGCCCCGTCCCCCGAGAGCCCGAGTCCGCGCAGATAGACCAAGACACCTGCTTCGAGCAGTTCCTCGGCCGTCATCGGCAGCTTCCGCCGGCCGGCATCTCCGCGCGCGAACAGCGACGCGATGCCATGCGACAGCGACCAGATGTGCAGCGCCATCATGAGGGCGGGCGGGCGGCGCGCCGCCGGCATGCGCTCGATCAGTTTTTCCGAAGCCGTGCGGATCACCGCGAAAGCTCGGTCGCCGGCGGCGGTCAATTCGGCGCTGATGTCGAGCGGGACGCCGGCCTCGAACATCGCCGAATAATACGCGGGCTCGGTGCGGGCGAATTCCAGATAAGCCTTGCCGAGCCGCTCGAATGCCGCGAACGGCTCAGGCTTGCCGCCATCCCAGGCGCGCTCCAGCGCATCCGCAAACTGCTCGAAGCCACGGCGCGCAACATCGGCCAGCAACTCGTCACGGTCGCGGAAATGCCGGTATGGCGCGGCCGGGCTGACGCCGGCCCAGCGCGCGGCCTCCGCGAACGTGAAGCCGGCCGGGCCTTTCTTGGCGATCAGTTCCAGCGCCGCATTGATCAGCGCTTCCTTCAGGTTGCCATGGTGATAGCTGCGCGGACCGTCGCGCCTGGACCAGCTCATGTGAAGGGTCTTTACATGACTCCCGACCGGGCGTCACGCGCCATGGATGCGCCTACAGGGCGACCGCGTAGCTGTCGCGGCGCGGGTCGGCGGCTCCCGTGAGGACGCCGGTGGCGGGATCGACAGCGACCGCCTGCATGCCGCCGACCTTCATGGTCCAGTCGAGAAAGGCCTGCGCGTCATGCCCGCGCTCACGCAGCGCTGCGATCACATCCGGCGCGATCCGGCCTTCGACCTGAACGAACGTGCCATCCCACAGCCGGGCACGCGGCGCCTCGATCGCGTCCTGCAGCGGCAGGCCGAAGTCGCGATACTGCACCATCGCCTGTGCCTGCGTTTGCATGATGCCGTAGCTGCCGGGCGTGCCGAGTGCCAGCACCGGTACGCCGTCGCGGGTCGAGATCGAGGGCGACACGCACATCGCCAGATCGGCACCGGGCATCGTGCGGTTCGGGCTCTTCGGATTGACCTCGGTCCAGTAGAGAAAATTGTTCAGGCACACCCCTGTGCCCGGCACCACGACGCCGCTGCCGTAGGGACTGCCGAGACTCTGCGTGACGCAGACGAGATTGCCTTCGGCGTCGCCGATGGAAAACGACGTCGTGTGCCCGGGGTCCTCGCCATTCGCCGGCGGCTCCATCCATTGCTCCGTCGGCCCCGTGATCGGCCGCCCGTCGCGCACGCGCGCGCGCAACATCGCGACATGATCTTCATCGAGCAGGCGCGCCAGTTCCTGCGGCGGCGGATTGTTGTGGTTGATGCGCGCGCGGGCAGCGAGGCGGATCGCGCGGTAGACGATGTCGAGGTGATCGGCACCGTTGCGCTCAAGCCGCGCCAGATCGAAGCCTTCGAGAATGCGCAGCGTGAGCAGGAACTGGAAACCTTCGCAGGGCGGCGGCGGGACATGCACCGCGCAGCCGCGATAGGTGACGGCGATCGGCTCCTTCCAGCGCGGCGCGACCGCTTCGAGGTCGGCCATCGTCATATAGCCGCCGAGCGCCTCAAGGTGCGCCACGATCGCCTGCCCGAGCGCGCCGCCGTACAGATACGGCGGGCCTTGTGCCGCGAGGCGTTCGAGCGTGGCCGCAAGGTCGGGTTGCTTCAGTACGCTGCCGGCCTTCACGCTTGAGCTTCCGTTCATGTAGACGCGCGTGAATTCCCCGCCGAAGGGGTACCGCTGGATCGCAGGACCATGCTCGTTGGTCTCCTCGGCGTTGAACTCGACGAGCGGAAACCCGTCACGCGCGAGCACGATCGCCGGCGTCAGCGCATCGCCGAGCGGCTTTCTGCCATACGCGCGCACCAACTCGGCCCAGCCGGCGAGATTGCCCGGCACGCCCGCCGAGAGCGGCCCGCGCGCCAGATCCTCACGCACCTTGAAGCGCTCCACCGGAAAATGCCGCGGTACGCACGGCACGAAATCGAGCACCTTGACGCGCTGCTCCGCCGCCACCCAGCAGGTCGCAAGTCCCTGCCCCGCAAGGCCCGACATGTACGGCTCGACGACGTTGAGCGCGGCCGCAGTCGCGGCAGCCGCGTCGAAGGCGTTGCCGCCTTGCGCCAGCAATCTGGCACCGGCTTGCGCGGCGAGCGGATGCGCCGCAGCGACGACGCCCTTGGTGGATGAAATGGTCGGCCGCCGTCCGTGCATGAGCCCCCCGCGCCACGAGGCCGAGCGCAGCACACTTTCGCTTGATGCCGCAAGGCTTGAGGATGGCGCGTCAGCGCGGCGCGCCGCAGATCACGTTGATTGCCGCCTCGACCAGCGCGTTCAATTCCTTGCGCGGCAGGCCGGCGCGCGAGCGGATCGCGAGCGTGTGCAAGGTGGCGGTCGCCAGATAGCCGAGCGCGGCCGGCTCGGCGTCGGGCGAAAGCTCGCCGCGCTTTTTCGCCTTCTCGATCTGGTGCGTGAGAAAGCTATCGGTGGTGCGCATGCTGTCGGCAAGGAAAGCGCGCACGCGATCGTCGACTGCCGCGACCGTCGCGGCGGTGCCGATCGAATAACAGCCGCGCGGTCCATCGGTCAGATAAAGCGCGAGCGCCTTGTCATAGAAGCGCTTGAGGAAGACGCGCAATGTCGGGTTATCGGCCAGCGCATGACGCGCGAGCGCCCGGCTCTCTTCCCGGTAATAATCCAGCGTCCTGAGATAAAGATCGCGCTTGTCGCCGAACGCCGCATAGAGGCTCGGCCGGTTCATGCCGGTCGCGGCCGCGAGATCGTCGAGCGAGGTTCCCGCATAGCCCGCCTTCCAGAACACTTCGGCGGCGCGCGCGAGCGCGACTTGCGGGTCATAGGCGCGCGGACGTCCCCGCCGCTTGGCTTCAGGCTTCTCGGCTTCTTTTTGTACCATTTCGCAATAAATCCTTGACTCCGCTTATTTCGTGCGAAACAGTACAAAAGTCAAATCTGGAGGAACCGATGGATCTGTATTTCTCACCGCTCGCCTGCTCAATGGCGACCCGCATTTCGCTCTACGAGGCCGGCGCCGACGCACATTACATCTATCGCGACCGCAACAAGCGGCTGCCGGACGGCTCCGACTTCCTCGCGATCAATCCGCTCGGCATGGTCCCGGCGCTGCGCACCGATGAGGGCGAAGTGCTGACCGAGAACGCCGCGATCCTGCAATATGTCGCAGCATGCTTCCCCGAGGCAAAGCTTGCACCCGAGCGCGGGGTTGAACACGCCCGGCTGCAGCAGTGGCTGAGCTTTATCGGCACCGAACTGCACAAGGCCGTGTTCCTGCCACTGCTCGACAGCAAGGCGCCGGCGGATGCGAAAGCCTATGCGGCGGGATTGGCCGAGGCGCGCCTCGGCCTTCTCGACAAACACCTCACAGGCCGCGAATTTCTGCTCGACCGGTTCAGCGTCGCGGACGCCTATCTCTACACCGTGCTGAACTGGAGCCGCGCGACGCCGATCGACGTGACGCGATGGCCGGCCATCAAGGCCTATCTGTCGAACTTGAGAAAGCGGCCGAGCGTCGCGAAGGCGGTCGGCGAAGAGGGCGCGCTCTACGCCGAAGAGCAGGCGCGCCACAAGGCGGCGTGACATGGCGGCCTGAGGTTCGCGCGCGGACCTCAGGCCCCACCGCTTGTGCGATCATGCGGCCTGCAGGCCGATTCGGGGTCGGCACGGATCGAACCCATGGGCGACCCAACCACCGTTCCGTCCGGCGCGGCACTCAGCACGCGCCCGCTGTTCTATCCGTCGTCGCTGATTCTCATCGCCGCCAACCTGCTGCCGCTCGCCGGCGTCCTGTTCTGGAGATGGGATGCGTTCGTCATCCTTGTTCTTTACTGGTTCGAGACCGCGATCATCGGCTTCTGGACGCTGGTGCGCGTCGCGACCGCCTCGCGTGAGGCGCTCGGCGGCATCACCATGACCGGCAGTACGCGTCCGCCATCGCCGATTGGCCTTGCACTGTTCTTCATCCTGCACGCCGGGATTTTCATGGGCGTGCATTTCGCATTCCTGTGGGCGCTGTTCTCCGGCGACTGGGCGAGCCGCATTCACGGGCCACGCGAGTTCGTCGAGAAGCTCATCATCGGCACGGACCTCTGGATCCCGCTCCTCGTGTTGTTTGTCGCGCGTGGGATCGTGTTTTTCTATTCGGCGATCCGCGCCAGGCTACAGCGGTGGCTCAACCCGCAGCGGCCGGTGCGCGCAAAGCCCGCACCGCCCGACAGCATTGCCCGCGCCATCGTCGGCGGCTTCTATGCGCGCATCATCGTGATGCATATCGCCATCCTGTTCGGCGGCTTCCTGTCGTTCTTCGGTTCGATCGCGCCGCTGATCATCCTGATCGCGATCAAGACCGCGGTCGACCTCGGCATACATTTCGCCTTCGATCTGGGCGACGCCGACAAGACCTTCCGTGCGCTGATGCGCCACGATGCGCAACAGCGTCAGGGCGGCAGCCGCTCCTGATCCGCCTTCATGGCGATGCGCAGCGGTTTGGGGATCGGCCGCGCGCGGCCCTGCGAGATGAACGCGACGCGCACGTGCGCCTCGCACAGCAACTCCTCGCAGCGCCAGCATTGCTGCAGCAGCATGATCGAGGCGCCTTTCACCTCTTCGGGCGATGTCCTGACCTCAA
>JAXDOA010000083.1:0-4952 GCA_034669125.1 Hyphomicrobiales bacterium | reverse complement strand
TCGATATCGCCGACGCCGGGCGAGAGCGCCAGCACCGGGCGCTTGCCGCCAAGCTCGGCGAGCGGCACGGGGTAAATCTCGACGTAATAGGTGGTGGCGCCGGTGCGCTGCGCGACGCCGGGGATCGAGGTCGACTGCACCGGCAGGCCGCACGCGTCCGCCGCCGACACGATCCAGTCGGTGAGCACGCCACCGCCTTCGCCGCCGAGCGCTGCGATCAGCAATGTGACGGGGCGGGCTTCGGTCACGCCACGACCTCGCGCGGGCTGAGCCAGCCGATCACCGTGCGGCGCACGCGATGCATGACGCGATCCCAACGAGAAGCGTTCTGGATCACCTCGGCGCGGTAGAACGAGGGGCAGAGCACCGCGGCGTGCGCGACCTCGCCGCACAGGCCGCAGCCGACGCAGCTTTCGATCACGGCGGCGACCGGATCGGTGCGCAACGGATCGGGCGACGGCTTCACGGTGAGCGAGGGGCAGCCGGAGAGCCGGATGCACGAGTGATCGCCGGTGCAGATTTCGTCGTCGACGCCGAACTTGGTGCGCACCACGCGCCCGCCGGCTTTCAGCTTCACGGCATCCTCGGCGCGCACGCGGCGCTGGCGCGCGAGCTGGCATTCGCCGTCCGCAATGATGACCTTGAGCCCCTGCACGGATGTGCTCATCGCCTCCTTCAGGGTCGTCACCATCGTGGCGACCGAGTAGGTGCGCACTGTGCGCATCCACTTCACACCGAACGAGCGCAACGTGGACTCCACATCCATGCCGGGCGCTACGCCCTGGCGGCTCGCCAGGCTCGACGGCATGTATTGCTGGCCGGTCGCCGACGTGTAGCCGTTCTGCATGACGATCAGCACGCCGTCGTTCTTGTTGAACAGGTTCGAGGCGACGCCGGTGATCAGCCCGTTGTGCCAGAAGCCGCCGTCGCCCATCACCGAGATCGGGCGCGCTTTCAGGTTCGGCGCGACCGCGGCCGCGCTCGCGAGCGACATGCCGTAGCCGAGGATCGAGTTGCCCATCGAAAACGGCGCGAAGGTCGCGAACGAGTGGCAGCCGATGTCGGCCGAGATGTGCGTCGGGCCGATGTCGCGCTGGGTGAGTTTCAACGCCGCGAACACCGGGCGCTCGGGGCAGCCGGTGCAGAAATTCGGCGGGCGGGCGGGGAGTTCGCCGACGGTCGCGATGGCGGCGGCCTTGTGGCCGAGCAGCCGGTCGGCTTTGGCGGCGATGTCCGCCGTGTCGAGGCCGGCGGGCTTTGCGACGCTTAAGAAATTTGCGAGCCCGCGCAGCATTACCTCGCCGGTGTATTCGCCGGCCTTGGGCAGCGCACCCTTGCCGTGAATGCGCGTGTTGATGTCGGCGCGGCGCAGCTCGGCATTGACCGACTGTTCGATGTAGTCGGGGAAGCCCTCCTCGATGATGAGAATGTCGCGCTTTCCAAGACAGAAGGATTTCAGCTCGTCCGGGATCAGCGGATAGGCGAGATTGAGGCAATAGATCGGGATGCGCGCATTGCCGAAATTGTCCGCGAGGCCGAGCCGCGACAGCGCGCGCTGCGTCGTATTGTACAGCCCGCCGAGCACCACGATGCCGGTGTCTTTCAGGTCGCCGTGGAAGAACTCATTGAGCTTGTGCTCGCGCGCGAACGCCTGCGCGGCGGGCAGGCGCTCGTCGATCTTGAGCTTCTCGTGCGCGAAGGTGAGCGGCGGGTGCGCGAGCCGCGCATAGTTGAAGCGCGCGGGCGCGTCGATGCGGTTGAGGCCGGAGGCCGCCGAGGCGCGGTTGGTCTTGGCGGTGAATTCGCCGGTGACGTGGCAGGCGCGCACGCGCAGCTCCAGCATCACGGGCGCGTGGCTCGCCTCGGAGAGCTCGAAGCCCTTCTCCACCATGCGCACGATGGCCGGCAGGTCGGGGCGCGGGTCGAGCAGCCACATCGAGGATTTCATCGCATAAGCATAAGAGCGCTCCTGGATCACGCTCGCGCCCTCGCCGTAGTCCTCGCCGATGATGATCATCGCACCGCCCATCACGCCGGGCGACGACAGGTTCGAGAGCGCGTCGGCCGCCACATTGGTGCCGACGATCGATTTCCAGGTGACGGCGCCGCGCAGCGGATAGTTGATCGAGGCGCCGAGCATCGCGGCGGCGGAGGCCTCGTTGGTGCACGTCTCCAGATGCACGCCGAGCTCGGCCATCATGTCCTCGGCATCGACCAGCACGTCGAGCAGGTGCGACACCGGCGCGCCCTGGTAGCCGCCAACGTAGGCGACGCCGGACTGCAGCAGCGCCTTGGTCACCGCGAGAATGCCCTCGCCGCGAAAGGTTTCGCCGTCGCCGAGCTTGAGCGCCTCGACTTCCCTGGCGAATGAGCGTTCGGCCATTCCCGGTTCCCAAATGACTGTCCGGAGTCATTCTAGCGCGGCAGGGCGCGGAATGGGATAGTCTCTCAGTTTCGGCTCAAGAAAACCGGGAGGACCCATGATCCACGTCGTCGCCATCATCACCGCCAAGCCGGGCCAGCGCGCGGCCGTGCTCGCGAACTTCGCCGCCAATCGGCCGGCCGTGCTCGCCGAGGCGGGCTGCATCGAGTATGGCGCCGCGGTCGACGTCGAGGACATGGGGACGGCCGCGTATGGGCCGGACGCGTTCGTGGTGATCGAGAAATGGGAGAGCGCGGATCACCTCAAGGCGCACGCGGTCGCGCCCCACATGAAGGAATACGGCGCCAAGAACAAGGATCTGGTGGCGAGCCGCGTGATCCACGTGCTCAAGCCGGTGTGAAAATTCGGCCCTATCGGCCGCTGGCCGCCCCGCCGACGAAAAGCATCGCGGGAATAGAAAACGGCGCCACGCGAGCCTCGCGTGGCGCCGCCGGTTGCGGCCTTAGCCGCAGCCTTACATCTTGTGCTTGGCCTTGTAGTCCGCCGAGCACGAACGCTTGCGGCCGTAGCCGTCGTCCGTGTAGCAGGCGTCGGTGCCGCGCCAATTCGGGTTCGCCGTCTTGTAGTCGGCGGAGCACGGGCGCTTGCGGCCATAGCCGTCGTCGGTCATGCAGGTGTAGTCGATGACCTTGTCTTTGGCCCATGCCTGGTCGGAAAACGACGTACCGGGGACGATCATCGTCGCCGCGCCCAGAAGCGTGAGACAAAACACCGAAGTGCGAACAACATGCAGAGTCATGGGAACTCCTCCTGTAGATGTCCTGACGAAACGTTGGGTCGGCGGATGTGCCTCTTGCTTACCCCGGCGACCGCACGCGTAGTTCCGTAACACGAGTGCTGTTGGGCTAGGCCTCCAACCGGGGATAGCTCAATAATACGTAGGTATAGGGTGAGGGCGCACGGAACGCGCCGCAGCGGACGGCTGTGTTAAGTTGCACTGCGAAAGGGCACTTGAGTCCGGCAGCTTGTCGCTATCGCCCATGCCGATCAGGTCGCAGGCGACAAGCCGGCCGAGCCCCGCGCAGTGCGGCATTACGTTACGCCAGAGATACGACGAGGCCGTGCTGGAACACGATCGCGTCGCCGATGGTGACCATGCGGCGGCCGAGGACGGTGGCGAATTTTTTCAGTGCGAAGGGCTTGGCGGAGACGGGCATGAGCGTCTCAGCTTTTGTTCCCCGGATGCGATGCAGCACGGAGTGAAGCGGAGTGGTGCATCGCCGATCCGGGGTCCCGTTTTCCGCGCAACTTAAGTCAACCGGTGCTCAAAACATCCCGTTATTGTGCGGCATCTTTTCCGGGATGTCCTGCGCGACGTCCCAGTGTTCGACGATCTTGCCGTTCTCGAGCCGAAAGATGTCCACGATGGCGCGGCCGCGCGTGCCCGGCTCGCGCACCGCATGGACATGCAGGATTACGAAATCGCCTTCGGCGAACACCTTCTTGATCTCGCTTTTCGAGTTGGGGAATTTGTCGCGCAGGAAATTCACGAAGGTCTTGAAGCCCTCGATGCCATCGGGCGCGCCCGGATTGTGCTGGATGTATTTGGGGCCGAAGTACTTCGCAGCAGCCTCGAAGTCCTTCTTGTTCAGCCCGGCCTCGTAGAATTCGAGCACGGTTTTCTTGTTGGCTTCCATGTCGGCCGCGCGTGCGGACGCTAGAGCAAATGTCAGAGCAAGAATGACGAACGGAACGACCCATCTCATGACACGCTCCTTTTGAGAGTTACATCCGGGACGGCAGCCACAGCGAGATGATCGGAAAGGCGATCAGGATCACCAGCCGGATGAGGTCGGTGATGATGAACGGCATCACGCCATAGAAGATGCTCGATATCTTCACGTCCTCAATCACGCTCTTGATCACGAAAATATTCATGCCGACCGGCGGATGGATGAGACCAAGCTCCACCGTCATCACGATGATGACGCCGAACCAGATCGGATCGAAGCCAAGCGTCTTGATGACGGGGAAGATGATCGGCACGGTGAGAATGATCATGGCGAGCGCGTCCATGAGACAGCCGAGCACCAGATACATCAGCATGATCAGCGCCAGCACGCCGTAGGCGCCGATGCCCAGCCCGGTGTGGAAGGCCGTCACCTTCTGCGGCGTCTGCGTGATGGTGAGGAAATATCCGAACAAGAGCGCGCCGATAAGGATGGTGAATACGGCGGCGGTGACGCGGGTGGTTTCCAGCAGCGCGTGCAGGATGCCCGGCCCGGACAGCTTGCGGCGCGCAACCCCGATGATGAACGCGCCGCCGGCGCCGGCGCCAGCCGCTTCGGTCGCGGTGAACAGGCCGCCGTAAAGTCCGCCGATCACGAACGCGAACAGCAGCAGCGTCGCCCAGATGTCCTTGAGCGCCGCAAGCTTCTCGGCGACCGGCGTGCGCTGGCCTTGCGGCAGGAAGCCCGGCCGCGCATAGCCGATGATCGTGATGGTGATCATGTACATCGACACGGCGAGCAGGCCCGGGACGATGCCGGCGATGAACAGCTTGCCGACG
>JAXDOA010000082.1:0-9130 GCA_034669125.1 Hyphomicrobiales bacterium | reverse complement strand
ATCCGGGCGGCCGACCCACACACCGATCGTGCGCTTGCCGTCGAAACCGACCGACCATGCGTCGCGATAGCCGTAGCTCGTGCCCGTCTTGAACGCGATGCGTCCACCAACGGCGTTCTCCGCCGGCGGCGTGCCGAGCATGACGTTGCCGACGTACCAGGCGGCGACCGGATCGAGCAGCCGGCGCGGCGCGGCGGCTTCCAGCACATCGCGCCGCTCGATCAGCGGCAGCGTGTTGCCGCCGCGCGCGAGCCCCGCATAGAGCATCGCAAGGTCGGTGAGCGTCACGCCGACGCCGCCAAGGCCCATCGCGAGCCCGGGCACCTCGCCTTTCGGCAGCACCATGCGGCCGCCCGCGTCCGCAAGCCGCGCGGTCAGCCGGTTTGCATGAACCGCGTTGAGCAACGCGACGGCGGGGACGTTGAGCGACATCTGCAGCGCCTTGCGCACCGAGACCGTGCCCTGGAAGGTCAGGTCGAAGTTTTCCGGCGCGTAGGTGCCGTAGCGGATCGGGCGATCCTCGATCAGGGTCTCGGGGTGGATCAGCCCGTCCTCAAAGGCGAGTCCGTAGATGAACGGCTTGAGCGTCGAGCCGGGCGAGCGGAGCGCCTGCGTCATGTCGACCTGACCGGCGCGGCGCTCGTCGAAATAATCGGCGCCCGCGACGCGCGCGAGCACCTCGCCGGTCGCATGATCGACCGCCACGATGGCAACCGACATGTCGGGTCCAAGGGCGCGGGCGCGCTCGCGCGCAAGGTCCTCAAGCGGCTTCTGGATGTTGGCGTCGATGGTCAGCGAGACGACTTTGCGGCCCTGCGCGGTGCCGATCGCCTGATCGGCCGCATGCGGCGCGAACATCGGCATCGGGCGGCGGCCGCCATGCACGACCTCATTCTTAGCCAACACGATTTCGTCAGCCGGAATGCGATCGAGCGCGGCCCGGTCAAGCACGCGGTCGCGCGCGCGTTGTGCGACCTCCGCCGACCGATCAGGCCGGCGGAATTCCGGCGACTGCGGGATCGCAACGAGGAGCGCTGCTTCGCCAAGTGTGAGCTTTCTCGGCTCCTTGCCGAAATAGGCGTGCGATGCCGCGCGCACGCCTTCGAGATTGCCGCCGTAGGGTGCGAGACCCAGATAGAGCGTGAGGATTTCGTCTTTGCTGAGCGCGCGTTCCAATTGGATCGCCCGCACCGCCTGCCGCAGCTTGGCGAGGAACGTGCGGTCGGTGCGCGGCTCGAGCAGGCGCGCGACCTGCATGGTGATGGTCGAGCCGCCGGACACGATGCGGGCATTGGTGGCGAGCTGGACTGCGGCGCGCGCAGTCGCGAGCGGATCGACGCCGCGATGATCGCGGAAACGCTTGTCCTCGTATGCGATCAAAAGATCGAGGTAGCGCGGATCGATATCCTTCACGGTGGCCGGGAGACGCCAGCGCCCGTCCACCGTCGCGTAGGGGCGCAACAGCACGCCGTTGCGGTCGACCACGACGGTGGAGAATTCGACATTTTCGCCGAGGGGGACCGGGCCGAGGGAATGGACCCAGGCGGTGAAGGCAACGGCTACAAGCGCAACGGTCGCCACAATACCTATCGCAGCGGTGCGAAGGCCGCGCCGCAAGCGCGGTCGCTCCCTCCCCCTGAAAGGGGGAGGGTTGGGGTGGGGGTCAAAGCCTGATGAACCCCACCCGGTTCGCTTCGCGAACCGACCTCCCCTTTTCAGGGGCAGGTACGGCACCGCGTTCGCGGCTTGGTCTTCACTCACTTCGCCGCCTCGATCTCCACCGTGCCGACGCCGGTGCGGCCGAAGCGGTCGGGACGATACATGTCTTCGACATAAGCCTGCGGCAGCACGTATTTGCCGGGCGACACCGCGCGCACCACGTAAGCGACCGTGAACACCGCCTTGTCGCCGCTCGCGCGGTCGAACGCCGCCGTGAAGCGGTCGTCGCGAAATTCCGAGTGCGTCGGATCCTTGGCGTCCTCGATCCACGACAGCGTGCCGGTATCCCCCGACGACACCAGCCGCGGATTGTCGATCTCGAAGCCGGCCGGGAGATAATCCGCGATGATGATGCGGCCGAACGTCGGCCGGCCTTCGGTGATCTTGAGCACCACGGCGAAGCGCTCGTTCTGCTTCACCTTGGCGATCTCGGCGCGCTCGCCATCGAGCGTGTAGTAGAGCCGCTCGATCGAGAAGCCCTTGTCGGCGGCCGGCTCCGGCGTCACCGGCGCACCGATGACCGACACCACCGCCTGCACGGCGTTGTCCCCGTTGTTGGTGACTTTGACCGGGCCACCGGCAAGGTCGCTCGCCCGGAAGCTGCGATAGAGCGGCCCGCGCCGCGTCTCGCCCGCAACATCCAGCGCCATCCCGGCGGTATCGCGCGCGAGCGCGCGAGCAGCCAGCACCATCCAGGCGTTCTCCTGCGTGGAGGTGTAAGGCGTGAGCGCGCGCGCCGCCTCGATCCGCTCGACTGCTTTCAGGATCGCCGGACGCGGCGCATTTCCTTCGGAAGCGAGCGCCACGAAGGCGGAGGCATCGCGCAGCGACGAGCCGTAGTCGGTGCGGCCGAATTCGAGCTTCGGCTGCGGCGCGATGTCGTCCAGCGCCGCACTGTAGACGCGCTCGGCGCGGGTCTTGTCGCCGAGCATGCCGAGCGCCGCGGCAAGCTGCGCCTTGGAGATCGGGGTCTTGAGCGCATCGAGCCGCGTGTCGGCAAGATAGCGCAGATCGCCGAGTGGGGCCGTGCCGTTGCGCGCGAGCACGTAATACACGTAGGCGAGATCGCTGCCGCCTTCCTTGGCGGGATCGGTCTGGCTCACGTGATTGCGCAAGTGATCGAGCGCGAGGCGGAACGCGACATCGGGCACCGCGAAGTTGCGCTCGCGCGCCCGCGTCAGGAAGTCCGTCACGTAGGCATCCAGCCACATGTCGCTGCCGCCCGGACCCCACAGCCCGAACGAGCCGTTCGAGCCTTGCCGTGCAAGCAACCGCTCGATCGCGTCGCGGATGCGCTGGTCGATCGCGACATCGAGCGAGAGATGAGATTCGCTCGCGAGCTCGTTGACGTAGAGCAGCGGCAGCGCGCGGCTCGTCGTCTGTTCGGAGCAGCCGAACGGATAGCGGTCGAGCGCCTTGAGCAGCGCCGCGACATCGAGCGCGGTCGAAGGTCCGACCGACACCTGCACGCCGCCGGTGCCCGGCACCAGATCGGCGAACAGGTCGTTCGAGATGCTGATGCTCTCGTTCTTGGCGATCGGCCGCACGGTGCGGCGCGTGAGGGTTTGCGTCGATGGCTTCGCGGCCAGCGTATAGCTGCGCTGAATGTCGAAGCCGTTCGGTCCCGTGACCCGCACCGCGACGTTGCCGATGCCGACCGCGGTCGCATTGATCGGCAGGCTGACGCCGGTGCGCTGCTTGCCGGCAAGGCGAACGGTCTGGCTCCCCTGCCCGACCTGCAACGGCCCGTCGGTCTGCACGTTGATCACGTAATCGCCGGACGGCCCTTCGACATTGTCGAGGTCGAGCCGGACGGTGCCGCGGTCGCTGGTGAGCAGGAAGCGTGGCAAAGTCGCCGTGAGCACGACCGGATCGCGCACCGTCACGTCGCCCGAGGCCTTGCCGACCTTGTCCTTGGACCACGCGACCGCCATGACGCGTACGGTTCCGGCGAAGGCCGGGATGTCGAACAGCACTTCGGCCCAGCCGTCCGACTTCACGGTCACGATGCCGGAATAGAGCGCGAGCGGCGGCTGCGTCGGCGGCGTGCCGCCCAGCGAAGCGCCTGCGCCGTCGCCGCCGGTCCGGATCGTGCCGCGCGTGCCCTGCATGCCGTCGAGCAGCTGGCCGTAGAGGTCGCGCAGCTCGGCCGTGAGGCGGCGCTGACCGAGATAATAGTCGTCCGGTGCCGGCGGCTTGTAATTGGTCAGATTGAGAATGCCGACATCGACCGCCGCGACGACGACCCTCGCCTCTTCGCCGGAGTTGAGCCCGTTGATCTTCATCGGCACGCGCAGCGGCCCGTTCGGACGCATCAGGCTCGGCAGCGGCATCTCGAAGGCAAGCGTGCGCGCCTTGCGGTCCACCGAGAACCATTGCAGGCCGATCGCACGGCCCGGCATGCGGCTTGCGGCTTCATCGAGCGGACGGCGCAACGTGGCCACAACGTAAGCGCCCGAACCCCAGTCGCGGCCGACGGTGAGCGGAATGCGCGCGGTACCGGCCTGCACGTCAGCGGTCGTGGTGGAGTGAAGCTTGTCGCCGACCACGTTGAGCGTGATCTTGCCGGCGGTGCGCGCCGTGACCGCAACGGTCATCGTCTCACCGGTGGCGTATTCGGACTTGTCGAGCGC
The DNA here is from genome assembly GCA_034669125.1 of Hyphomicrobiales bacterium. Lineage (GTDB taxonomy): Bacteria > Pseudomonadota > Alphaproteobacteria > Rhizobiales > Xanthobacteraceae > PALSA-894. Next base: position 4,778 of record JAXDOA010000082.1, on the reverse strand, counting down.
GATCTCCAGCAAGTCCGGCGTGTCGGCGGAGGCATCCGAGTAGAAGCCCGCGTCGAACGTGACTGAAGTGGGCGGAATGCTGCGGTCGTCGCTCGCGACATCGAGGCGGTAGCGGCCCCAGGTGACGGGGAGCGAGATGCGGCCCGGCTTGTCGGTGGCTACATCGACGCGGCCGTCGGCCATGCGCTTGGTACTCTTGACCGGCTCGTACTCCCAGCGGCCGTCGCGGCGGTAATACTGATAGCGCCGCTCGATCTTGAGCAGTTCGTAGCGCAGCCCGGATGCGGCAAGCTGCTTGCCGTCGGGCGCCGCCACGATGACGTCAAAGCCGGCATTCTCACCCTCGCCGAGCGACTTGCCGGAGAACAGCGGCTTGACGCCGATCATCGTGGCGGTGGGCGTGATCGGGAGCGTCAGATTGCGCTCGACCGCGCGTCCGCCCGACTCGACGAGGCGCACCGTGATCTGCGCTTCGAGCGGGCGCGAGGTCGCCGGCAGCTTGTCGAGTGTGACGGTGAACTTCGCCTTGCCGTCATCGTCGGTCGTGGGAAGGTCTTCGAGCGCGGTCTGCTCGCTCTTCACCGCGTCCTCGTCGTCGTTGACGCCGAACTGGTAGCCGGCAAAGCCCGGGCGCGTGTCCGCCGCCTTGATCTTCATCTCGCCTTCGAGATCGAGATTTGACGCGGGCGCGCCGTAGAGGAAGCGGCCATCGACCGTGACTTCGGCCGGCGCATCCTTGGACAACTTACCGGTCGGCGAGGCGAGATCGAACTCCATGCGATCCGGCACGTAGTCTTCGACCAGGAAGCTGGTCGAGCCGACGGACGGACCTTTCGGATCGGTGTAGGCGCGCACGCGATAGGTACCGGTCGGCGCCGCGGAGATCATCGGGAACGAGAGCGAGCGCCCGCCGATGCCCATGTCCTGGACGACCGTGCGGCGATACTCGACGCCGTCGGGGCGATCGACCACCAAAGTCATCGGCACGCCGGCGACGGCGGCGCCCTGCGCGTCGCGTAGCAGCGAGGTCAGATGAACGGTTTCGCCCGTGCGATAAACGCCGCGCTCCGCATAGACGAAGGCATCGAGCCCAGCCGTGACCGTGCGGCCCGCGACGCCGCGGTCGGTCAGATCGAACGCCGGACCCTTCAGGCTGAGGAATGCGTAGTCGCCCTTGCCGTCGGCAATCAGCATGGCGGGCGCAAGCCCGCCCTCCCCGCGCGAGAAGCCGGCTTCGAATTTGGCGAAGCCCGCCGCATCCGTCGTGCGTGTGGCAAGAATTTCGTTGTTGCGCGCGATCAGCCGGATTTCTACCCCGGCTTTCGCGTCCGTCGTCGCGAGCGAATTGAGGAAAACGTTGATGCCGTCATTGCCCGAGAACGCGGTGAGGCCGAGATCGGACACGATGAACCATTGCGTGGCGAGCTGGCCGTAGTCTTCGGAGTCGCGCGAGCGGCCTTCAGCCTCCGCGGTCATCACATAGACGCCGGGCTTCAAGTCTCCGATCGCCTGATCGATCGGGAATGCAGTGGTGACATCGGCATTGAGCACGGAGTCGATCTTCAACTCGCCTTCCCAGGCGAGCGCGCCGCTTTCGTTGGCGAGCTTGCGGCGGTCGTATGTGCTGATGTTCTTCTGGAAATCGCTGCCCAGCACCGTATCGATCAGGTTGCGGTCGCCGACACGGTGGATTTGCACCTTCACGGCCGGGGTATTGACGCTGACCACCGGAATGCCGCGCTGGCCGGTGCGCGGCAGCACGTAGGCCTTGCCGGTGAAGCGTACATAGGGGCTGCGGTCGCGCACATAGATGTTGTAGTCGGCCGATTTCTGCAGCGTTTCCTTCACGGTCGACGGCAGACCGGCGCGCAGCGTGACGGAATAGCGCTCGCCGTGCTTCAGCCCTTCGACGCAAAGCTGCTTCTCTTCGGTGGTGAGCGCGGGCTTGTCTTGGCCTTCAAGCGCGACGAAGGGGGAGAAATCCGTGCGTTTGCCGGGCAGATCCTCGGAGAACTGGAAGCAGGCACGGGGGCTGGCCGCGTCCGCATCCACGGAGTAGTCGAGAATCCGGAAACCGTGCTGATCGCGCAGTTGCTCATAGCTCTGCCGCACGTCGGCCACTTCGCGCAGGTCGAGCGCGAACCGGTACGCATCGAGCGCCGGACGCCACAGCTTGCGCTCGGCAAACGTGCGGCCGAGCAGCACCAGCGCGTCCGCTTCCTCGCCGGCATTGCCGGAGCGCTGATACCCGATGTAGGCGGCGGTGGCGGCGCGCTCGAGGAAGTTGGTGCGTTCGCGGTCGTCGGTCGGACGTATTTGCAGGATGGCGCGCGACAGGCGCAGCCAGTTGCCGGCTTCGCGCGGCGCGACCGAGACGATCTGCGCCAGCGTCTGCATCCCGGCGCGGAAATCGCGCTTCGCGAAGGCGGCTTCCGCCTCGCTGCGCAAGGTCGCGACGGGCTTTGCGACCTGTCCGGACTCGGTCTTGATCTGGGTTTCGAGCCTGACCGCGCTGTCGGCCAGGTCGGATCGCTGGAATGGCTTGTCGGCGGCGGATGCGGTGAAAGAGAAGAAGAAGGCGACGAGCGCGGCGGCAAAGCCGGCGCGGACTGACGCGAGCATCGAGGAGACCTCCCTGAACCCCGATTGCCGGGGCCGTGCACCACTTCCACCTGACTCGCAGAATTGTCCAGCAATCATGTCCCAATGATGACTGGATGTTCATCGACGCGAAAAAATGTTTGCGTAGACAGCAGTTGTGTCCCGCACGCGGTGCAGCGCGCAAGCGGTGCGCCGCAGAGGCGGGACCCCGGTTAGACGCTCACCGTCTTGCCCGTCGCACCCGCTTCGAGCAGCGCGTCGATCAGCCGGTGCACTTTCAGGGCCTCCTGCCCGCTGACCATCGGCTCGCGCCTGCCATCGATCGCGTCGAGGAAATCCGCGATCGCGGCGCGGTGCCAGTCGTTCGGAAACGCCATCGGATCGGCGCCGGTGCCGCCCGCGCCGTATTCGGTTTGCATCTCGGTGACGCGCCCGTCGTGATGCGCCACGACGAGGTCGCTCCCGACCAGCGACGCGGTCGCTTTCTCGCCGACGATCTCGATGCGCTCGGCAAAGCCCGGATAAGCGGCCGTGGTGGCGTCGATGGTGCCGATGGCCCCGCTTTCGTACCGGACAGCGGCCGCCACCAGGTCCTCGGTCTCCATGCGATGCACGCCTGAGGTCATCGCATAGCCGCGTACTTCGGCGATCGGACCGGCGAGGCTCAGCATCAGGTCGAGCGTGTGGATGCCTTGCGTGATCAGCACGCCGCCGCCATCGCGCGCCTTGGTGCCGCGGCCTTCCACATCGTAATAGCTCTGCGGACGCCACAGGCGGATTGTGGTCGAGCAATTCACGATCTTGCCGAGTTCACCGGCGCGCAGCATCTCGCGCAGCTTGAGCGCGGCGGGGCGAAAGCGATGCTGCAGCATCACGCCGAGCGTCACGTCGGCCTTGCGCGCCGTCTCGACGAGCGCAAGCGCGCGCTCGGTGGTGATCTCCAGCGGCTTCTCCAGCAGGATATGCTTGCCGGCCTCGGCGCACTTGCGCACCAGATCGAGGTGCGTGTTCGGCGGCGTGAGGATTTCGACGCAGTCGATGCTCTTGTCGGCGAGAATCGCATCGAGGCTGTCGGCGGCCGGGAATGGAAATTTCTCCGCGAATGCCGCGCGGCGCGCCGCGCTCGGACTGAACGCCGCCACGACCTCCACGCGGTCCTTCAGGTCGACCAGGCTCTTGGCATGCGGCGTCACCGCCATGCCGAGACCGATGATGGCGATGCGATGCTTCGGCATCACTGCAGTGCCCGGATCGCGCCGCGCAGCTCGGCGAGGCCCTTCAGCCGCCCGATGCCAGTGTATCCCGGATTGATGCGAGTCTTCTCGATATCGTCGAGCATGCGATGGCCGTGATCGGGGCGGAACGGAATGCGCCAGGCATCGTCGCGCTTGCGGTTCTCCGCGATCAGCACGCGCAGCACGTCGATCATGTTCACGTCGCCGTCGAGATGATCGGACTCGGTGAAGCTGATGCTCTTGCGGTTGTCATCGATCACGGTCGCGCGCAAATGCGCGAAATAAATGCGCGGGCTGAAATCCCTGGCCATCGCCACCACATCGTTGTCCGGGCGGCTCCCGAGACTGCCGACGCAGAAGCAAATGCCGTTCGCCCGCGACGGCACCGCCTTGAACAGCGTCTCGTAATCGGCGCGGGTCGATGCAATGCGCGGCAGGCCGAAGATCGGACGCGGCGGATCGTCGGGATGCAACGTGAGCCGCACGTCGAGCGTTTCGGCGACCGGCGTGACCGCTGCCAGAAACGCCGCCACGTTCGCGCGCATCTTCTCGGGCGTAATGCCGCCGTAGCTGGCGATGCGCTCGCGGAACGCATCGAGGTTCTGCGAGAAGGTCGTCGCGCCCGGCAGTCCGGCCGAGATGTTTTTGGTCAGCAACTCCGCTTCGCCTTGCGACAATTCGTCAGCCACCTTGCGGGCGCGCGCACGCGTGCCCTCGTCGTAATCGGCCTCCGCGCCCTTGCGCTTGAGCACATGCAGATCAAACGCCGCGAAGCGGTCGTAGTCGAAGCGCAACGCGGTGGCGCCGGTCGGCACGGGATAGTCGAGATCGGTGCGGGTCCAGTCGACCACCGGCATCACGTTGTAGCAGATCGTGCGGATGCCAACGGCTGCGACCGCGCGCATGCTTTCGATCCAGACCTCGATCGCGCGCTTCGCCCCG
>JAXDOA010000081.1:0-4994 GCA_034669125.1 Hyphomicrobiales bacterium | reverse complement strand
GAATGTCAAATCCAAAGCTCCACTAGGACGTAATACTTGCTAGTGGTCCTTTGATTCTAACATTCGCAAGAGAGCCCGCCGCACAGGGATGCGAATGTTAGAATCGGACCACTAGCCTGCGCGCGTTCGATCGTCTAAACGATCCGCCCGCCTTTCAAGGTCTTTCATGACTGCGCCGATCCTCACCGACCATTTCGCAACGCTTGCGCCGAATTACGATGCGGTGCTGTCCGATGTGTGGGGCGTGATCCACAACGGCATCGCGGCGACGCCGCCTGCCTGCGAGGCGCTCACGCGCTTTCGCGACAAGGGCGGCAGTGTAGTGCTGATCTCCAATGCGCCGCGCCCGGGCGAAGGCGTGATCAAGTTCCTCGATCACTTGAAGGTGCCGCGTTCGGTTTACGACGGCATCGTCACCTCCGGCGACGTCACGCGCTCCGTCGTCGCGCAGCGAAAGGGGCAGCCCCTGTTACTGATCGGACCGGAGCGCGACCATTCGATCTTCACCGGCCTCGACGCGCCGTTCACCACCGTTGAGAAGGCCGCCTACGTGGTGTGCACTGGCCTGTTCGACGACGAAGTCGAAACTGCAGACGACTACCGCGACCTGCTCGCCCAACTGCGCGCGCGCAATTTGTTCATGCTCTGCGGCAACCCGGACGTGGTGGTCGAGCGCGGCGACCGGCTGGTCTACTGCGCGGGTGCGATCGCGGACCTTTACGCCGAACTGGGCGGCGAAGTGCTTTACGCCGGCAAGCCGTACCGGCCGCTCTACGATCTGGCTTTGGCCGAAGTCGCGAAAGCGCGTGGGAAACCAGTTGCGCTGAACCGCGTACTGGCGATCGGGGATTCGGTGCGCACGGATCTCAAGGGCGCGCACGATCTCGGCGTCGATTGCCTGTTCGTCACCGCCGGCATCCATGCCGAGGAGCTCGGCCACCGCGACGATCCCGATCCCGAGGCGCTCAAGACGATGTTCGCCGCCGCGGGCCAGATGCCGAAGGCCGTGACCCGAAGGCTGGTGTGGTGAGCATCTTCGTCATGGCCGGGCTTGTCCCGGCCATCCACGTCTTGTTTTCTGACTGCAGAAAGTCGTGGATGCCCGGCACAAGGCCGGGCATGACGGCTACGGAAACATCTCGTCGACCTTCGCCTGGTCGACGCCGCCGCCCGCGAGCTGAGGCCCGTGCAGCAGGAACTTCTCCTTGCGCTCGGCGCGCTCACGTTCGCTTCTCGTGAGGAACCCGTCGATGTCCTTGGCCTGCATCACATCGGCAAAGCGCGAGACGCGCTCCTCGATGTGCTGCAAGGTCTCGACCACCTTGGCGATGCGCTGGCCGGTGATGTCCTGGAACGAGCACGCCTCGAAGATCACCATCATCTTCTCGTCGACCAGTGCCTTGTAGGCCACCGGATCGCTCGCGTCCGCGCCCATCACCGCCTCGGCGCATTCCATGATGGTATGGGTCGCAGCTTCAGTCGCCTGCACGATGGCGCCGAGTTCTTCCCCGGCCGCCGGGATACGGCTGTTCTTCAGGTCGTTGACCTGCAGCGCGCCGATTTCGTGGCGCATGGTTTCGATATAGCCGGCGATCTCGCGCAGTTCGCCGTAGACCTTGGCGTCCATCGCCTGGAAGAAGCTCTGCAGCGACTGCGCGGACACTTCAGCGAGCGCGATGATGTCGTGGAACGTGACGTTCTCGCGCTTCTGTTTCAGAAAATCGACGAGACGGTCGAAATGGCTCGCGTCCGCGATCGCCATGGCTCAACTCCTGCAAGATCTGCGCGCAATTTTTTCATTCTGCGCGGGCGGATAACTATTCGGCGAACACCGCCTCGATCTTGGTCTTGAGCGTCTGCGCGTTGAACGGCTTGACGATGTAGTTATTCACGCCGGCCTTCTTCGCCGCGATGACGTTCTCGGTCTTGGACTCGGCCGTCACCATGATGAAGGGCGTCTTGTTCAGCCCCGGATCGGCCCGGACTTCCTTGAGCAGCTCGTAGCCGGTCATCGGCTCCATGTTCCAGTCGGAGATCACGAGCCCGTATTTCTTCTCGCGCAGCTTGGAGAGCGCGGCCGAGCCATCGGAGGCATCGTCGATGTCTTCGAAGCCGAGCTGCTTCAACAGATTGCGAATGATGCGGATCATCGTGTTGTAGTCGTCAACGACGAGTACCGGCATCGACATATCGACAGCCATGTCCTGCTCCCCGTACGCATGCGGGCGCTTGGCCAGCGCCCGGCACCTTTGATCAATCGGAATCGAGGGCGTCCACCCCTGTTCCCCAGGGCGGGACCGTAGCAGCCGCGATTGAATATCCGGTTAATCCAAGCGATTTGCGGGAGTTAGGGCCTTCCGACAAGGGCAGAAGGACGGAAAGTGCGCGCACTCGGCCCGTAGCCGCCGAAAGTGCTATTGCGCGCGGGCACGGAATGGCGCCCTGTCGGGCGCGTTAAGACTTGGTCAAGTTATCCGCCCATGGCCACACAGCCGGTCGATCCGCGCATGCTTCGCGTCCTCGGTTTCGAGGACCTGCATGTCGGCATGCGCGAGAGCCTGATGAAGGCCGTGATGGATTCCGACGTGGTCGGCTTCGCGCGGCTCTCCGGCGACGACAATCCGCTGCATCTCTGCGACGTCTATGCGGCCGACACCCGGTTCGGCCAGCGCATCGCCCACGGGCTGTACACTGCGAGCCTGATTTCCGCCGTGCTGGGCACCCGGCTACCCGGCCCTGGTGCGGTCTACCGCTCGCAGACGCTCAATTTCCACGGCCCGGTGAAGATCGGCGACGTCGTCGAAGTGACGGTGGAGGTCGTCGAGCTGGTGGAGAAAGGCCGCGTCGTCCGCCTGCAATGCGACGCGCGCGTTGACGGCAGACTGGTACTCGACGGCGAGGCCGTCGTCTCGGTGCCGGCACGGCGGCCGGCAGCGCCCACGCCTTGACTTGGCGGTGCCGGGGGCCGCAGGTTCGCGCGCCCCGCGACAAGCATCCTGCCCATGACCGTGCCTTCCAAACCAACCGAACCTTTCATCGTGGTGCGCGATGATGCGCCGCAGGCCGCGCGCTTCAATGGCGCGGTCGCGGCGATCGGCAATTTCGACGGCGTGCATCGCGGGCACCGGGCGGTGATCGACGCCGCCATGGCCCGCGCCAAGGTGATCGGGAGTGGGGCGATCGCCGTCACGTTCGAGCCCCACCCGCGCAAGATCCTGCGCCCGTCCGACCCCGTGTTCCGTCTCACCGACGAGACCTCGAAGCTGCGCCTGCTCGCCGGGACCGGCCTCAATGGCGCGCTGGTGCTCACCTTCGATGCGGCCTTCGCGGCGCTCACAGCCGAACAGTTCGTCACGCGCATTCTGGTCGGCCGGCTCGGCATCCGCGGCGCGACCATCGGGTTCGATTTTCATTTCGGCAACCGGCGCGGCGGCTCCCCGGCGTTCCTTGCCGAGCAGGGCGAACGCTACGGCTTCACGGTCGAGACCGCGCCGCCGCTCGAGGACGAGGGGCGGCCGGTGTCGTCGTCTTCGATCCGCGCGGCGCTGGCCGAGGGACGCGTGGTGGAGGCGGCCGAGCTGCTCGGCTATCCGTGGTTCGCAGCAGGCACCGTCGTGAAAGGGGATCAGCGCGGACGCGATCTGGGCTTTCCCACCGCCAATGTGGCGCTCGATCCGGACTGCGGGTTGAAACACGGCATCTATGCGGTACGCGCCGGCATCGGCGGCATGATGCGCGACGGCGTGGCGAGCTTCGGCACACGGCCGACCTTCGACGATGGCGCGCCGCTGCTCGAAGTGCATGTGTTCGATTTTTCCGGCGATCTCTACGGCGCGCCGATCGATGTCGCGTTCATCGGCTGGATCAGGGCGGAAGCGAAATTCGACTCGGTCGACGCGCTGGTGCGGCGCATGGACGACGACGCGCGCCTTGCGCGCGCGGCGCTTGCCCGCGCGGGCGACGCGTTCCCGCCGCTCGGCGAAATCAGCTTGTAGGTGTTAGCGGCGGATCAGCAGAAAGCAGATCAGCGCAACGACCGAGAATCCAGCCGCGACGGCTAGCGCAACCGGATCGGAGGCACGCTCCGCCACCGCGGCGATCACGACGGGTGCGACCGCGGTAATCACCAGCGCGGGCCGCGCGATACGGCCGATGATGCGGCCGTAGCCGACCGGCCCGAACAGCGCGAGCGGCACCGCGCCGCGCGCGATGGTGATCAGGCCGTTGGCGACGCCAAACATCACGGCGAACAGAACCGCCCCCGGCGTGGAAAATCCGAACAGCCACAGCAGCGCAAACGACGCGACGAGCATGCCGGCCGCGAAGCGCGCCATCATCAGCGGATGGATGTTGCGCGCGAAGATAAATTCGCACAGCCGCGCGGCGACCTGGGAGGGGCCGAACAGCATGCCGATGAGTACGACGACATGCGGCTCGAGGCCTGCACGCTGAAAGATCGCAAGCAGATGCGCCGATAGTCCCGACGGCACGAACGCGTAGGCAGCGAACGCCCCGACGACCAGCAGAAAAGCGGCGCCCGCTGTGGGGCGTACCGGCGGCGGCGCTGCACCTTCGGCGGGCACAACGTCGTGCGGGGCGCGTATGCGCGGCAGGGCAAACGCATGCAGCGGCGCCGCCACGAATGCCAGCAGTGCCGCATACACGAGATACGTGCCCTGCCAGCCGAGCGGCTGGAGCAGCGCGTAGGTCGCCGGCCAGCCCACCGTCGAGGCGAAGCCGCCCGCAAGGGTGAGCACCGTGATCGGCTGGCGCGCCTTGGCGCCGAAGATGCGCCCGAGCGTTGCGAACGCCGGATCGTAGAGCGAGGCCGCCATCGCGGCGCCGAGCAACATCCACACGGCGAAATAAGCGACGGGATGGCTCGCGACCGTGAGCCCGACGAGTCCGGCTGCGCCGGCGAGCGAGCCGAACGGCATCACGCGATGGCCGCCGTAGCGATCGATCAGGCCGCCGACGGTCGGCGACACGAACCC
>JAXDOA010000080.1:0-6376 GCA_034669125.1 Hyphomicrobiales bacterium | reverse complement strand
TGCTGCCGTGGCTCAGCGTGGCGGACAATGTCGGGTTCGGGCTGGCAGACCGTCCCAAAGCCGAACGCGCCGAGCGTGTCGCGCGGCAACTGGATCGCGTCGGTCTCGCCGACAAGGCGAACGTGTGGCCGCGCGAACTCTCCGGCGGGCAGGCGCAGCGCGTCGCGCTTGCGCGTGCGCTGGTGATGCGGCCCGAAGTGCTCCTCCTCGACGAGCCGTTCTCGGCGCTCGATGCGTTCACGCGCGTCGACCTGCAGGATCACCTGCTCGATCTGTGGGCCGACACCAAGCCGACGCTGGTCGTCGTCACACACGACGTCGACGAGGCCATTGTGTTGGCCGACCGCGTGATGGTGATGCGCCCGCAGCCGGGCCGCGTGTTCGCCGAGATCGAGATCGACTTGGCCCGTCCGCGCGATCGCCAGTCGGCGGCCTACGATTTCGCCAAGCGGCGCGTGATGGCGGCGCTCGACCGCTCGCTCGACCGCAAGATCTTGACCGACGACGGCGAGACCAAGTCCGAGCACGGCGCCGCCATGTGGTGGTAGGCGCGGCGTACTCGCGCTCCGGCGCCACGGTGGCGTGCTCGTTTGAAAACACCTATGGTTGATCTGTCGCCGGCTGGAACGATGTGCCGGGCAATGGTCAGTGCGTAGGGGTTACACCATGAGCGAGTTCAGGGCAGATCAAGAGAACCCCACGGCGGCGAGCGGCAACCCGGAGGTGACGATCAATCCGCTGGTGCTGCACAAGTCGAAACTGCCGTTTACCATTTCGCTCGCGTCATTCCTGGCGCTGCTTCTTCTGATCTTCGCGCCGGCGCTGATCAGCCTGTTCACCGGCAAACCGGCGAATTTTGTTTTCGATTTGGGCCCCCAGACCACCCCACTCCTCCTACTGCTGGCGCTGTATCTGCCGCACGGTCTGCTTTTCATCACGACGATCGTGAGCGGGTATGTCGGCTACAAGCTTGTCGTCGCTTCCGGAGCGAGCCCGGAAAATGCGATTCCACCGAACCACTACAAGCTGCTTGCACCACTGATCCAGGAGGGCCGGTCGGAATCGATCGATCAATATGTTCGCCTGTCCAGCCTGAGCGGCTTCACCGGCGCCTTCACCAAGCTGGGATTAACCGGCCTGCCGCTGACGACAGTCGCGCTCACGCTGATTTTCGCCGTCCTTGCCCTGTTGCCGCTGGACCCGGAGAGTCAGAAGAACTTCTTCGATCTCACCAAGCTGACGCTCGGCGCCTTCATCGGCTCGTTCGTGCAGCGGCAGGTCGAGCAACGCCGGACAGCGGAATCAAACGAGGACGAGTCGCGGGCGCCGTCGGCGAGTTAGGCGGCGTGGCGATGTGCGGGTGATTTTGTCATTCCGGGGTGCGCCGGAAGGCGCGAGCCCGGAATCCATAACCCCAACTCTTGAAGTCTTCTCCTGACAGTGCCTATTGCATAGGACAGTGGTTATGGATTCCGGGCGCGCCGTGCGGCGCCCCGGAATGACAAGTTGCCGGGGAGGAAACCAACAATGAAAATGCGCAGCTTTCAGGTCTGCCAGTGCGGCGCGCCGCTGCAGATGAATGAGGCCGAGACGCCGAAGCCGCAGGGCACGCAGGTGCTGTTGAAAATGCTCGCCGCCGGCGTGTGCCATTCCGACCTGCACATCTGGGACGGCTATTACGAGATCGGCGGCGGCAAGAAGATGATGCTGGCCGACCGCGGCATCAAGCTGCCGCTCACCATGGGGCATGAGAACGTCGGCGAAGTCGTCGCCGTCGGTCCCGACGCCAAGGGCGTCAACGTGGGAGACGTGCGGCTGGTCAATCCGTGGATGGGCTGCGGCGAATGCAAGGTGTGCCAGCGTGGTGACGAGAACCTCTGCCTCAAGCCGCAGAATGTCGGCGTGTTCAGCCAAGGCGGCTACGCGACCCACATGCTGGTGCCGAGCCATCGCCATCTGTTCGACATCGGCAATCTTTCGCCGACCGACGCGGCGCCGCTCGCCTGCTCCGGCGTGACGGCGTTTTCCGCGCTGAAGAAAATTCCGACGCTGCAGGACGAAGCGGTCGTCATCATCGGCGCCGGCGGCGTCGGCCTGATGGGCGTGACGCTCGCGAAGAAGATGGGCGCGAAGGACGTGATCATCGTCGACATCGATGCCGGAAAACGTGACGCCGCGCTGAAGGCGGGCGCGACGCAGGCCGTCGACGGCGGCGCGGCGGACGCGGCCGCGCAGATCCAGAAGGCGACCGGCGGCGGCGCCTGGGGGGTGATCGATTTCGTCGGCTCGGGCGCGACCGTCAATCTCGCGGTGGCGAGCATCATCAAGGGCGGCACAATCGTGGTGGTCGGACTTTATGGCGGCGACATCACGGTGCCGACGCCATATCTGCCGCTGCGCGCCATGACGTTGCGCGGCTCGTACGTCGGCAGCCAGAGCGACATGGCCGAACTCATCGACCTCGTGAAGCGCACCGGCATGCCGCCGGTGCCGATCAGGACGCGGCCGCTCGATGCCGTGAACGACACGCTCAACGACCTGCGCGCCGGCAAAATCGTCGGCCGTGTGGTGCTGACGCCCGCCGCATAAGGAGAAGAAAATGGACGCAACCGCACTGCGCGCAATGCAGGCGCCGATCAAGGAACGCTACAAGGGCGATCCCGGCGCCGCGATGATCACGCTGAAAGCCAAAGGCTCGATCGACGACACCAACATCGCCTGCAAAGTCGAGACCGGGCGCGCACTTGCGGTCGCGGGCCTGCATCCGGCGACGGGCGGCTCGGGGCTGGAGCTTTGCTCCGGCGACATGCTGCTCGAAGCGCTGGTCGCCTGCGCGGGCGTGACGCTGAAGGCCGTGTCCACCGCGCTCGATATTCCGCTGAAAGCCGGCAACGTGTCGGCCGAGGGCGATCTGGATTTCCGCGGCACGCTCGGCGTTGCCAAGGATGCACCGGTCGGCTTTGCGCAGATCCGCCTCACCTTCGCGGTCGACACCGACGTGCCGCAGGAGAAGCTCGACCAGTTGCTCAAGCTCACGGAGCGCTATTGCGTGGTGTATCAGACCATCAAGAGCGGCCCGCCGGTCGAGGTTAAGCTGGAGCGCGTTTGATTTTCACTCCGTCATGCCCGGCCATAGCCCGTCGAAGACGGGCGTGAACGCCCTGATGGCCGGGCATCCACGTCTTGCTCTGTTGCCGGGATAACAAAGTCGTGGATGGCCGGGACAAGCCCGGCCATGACGAAGAAATAGGAATGTCCCCCGACCTCGCCTTCATCCTCTCGCTTGCGCTGCGCATGGCCGTCACGGCGGCGGTCGTGGTGATCGCCTCGGTCGTCACCGAACGCTCAGGGCCAACGCTGGGCGCGCTGGTCGCGAGCCTGCCGCTCTCGGCCGGACCTTCATACACATTCCTCGCGATCGATCACGGCGCCGCTTTCATCAGCGAAAGCGCACTCGCAAGCATCGCGATGAGCGCGGCCACGATCTATTTCGCGCTCGCCTATGTGTGGATGGCGCAACGCCATGGCGTCGCACTCAGCCTCGCGGCCGCATCCGCGGTGTGGATCGCGCTCGCCGTCCTGATGCGCCAGTTCGCGTGGTCGCTCACCGCCGGCATCGTCGCCAACATCTTAACCTTCGCGATCTGCCTGCCGCTGGTGCAGCGCTTCCGCGCCGCCAAAATGCCGCTGGTGCGGCGGCGCTGGTACGACATGCCGCTGCGCGCCGGGCTCGTCGCCAGCCTGGTGGCGATCGTCGTGACGGCGTCGAACCATGTCGGCCCGGCGAACAGCGGCATCATCGCCCTGTTTCCGAACGTGTTCCTGAGCCTCATCCTCGTGCTGCATCCGCGCCTCGGCGGACCGGCGACGGCGGCGGTGATTGCCAACAGCCTGTGGGGGCTGATCGGCTTCAGCTTCGCGATCGTCACGCTGCATGTCGCCGCGCTGCCGCTCGGATCGGTCGTGGCACTCTCCTTGGCGCTTGCCGTCGCGGTCGGGTGGAATTTCGGGATGTGGTGGTTCGGGCGCCACCGGCGCCCGGTCAAGTCTTCCTGACCAGCTTGCCCTTGAGCGCATAGAGCGCTTCGAGCGCTTCCTTCGGCGACATCTCGTCGGGATTGAGCGCCGCCAGCGCCGCAGCGAGTTCATCGGTTTCGCTCTTTGGCGCGGGCGCCGCGCGGGTCGCGGCGAACAGCGGCAGATCGTCGATCAGCGTGCGCGCCGGCGACATGCGGTCGTGCGACTCGAGCTGCGCCAGCACGAGCTTCGCGCGCTCGATCACGACTCCCGGTAACCCTGCGAGCTTCGCGACCTGGATGCCGTAGGAGCGATCCGCCGCGCCGGCCACCACCTCGTGCAGGAACACCACGTCGCCGTGCCATTCCTTCACCCGCACGGTCGCGTTGAAGAGCCGCGCGAGCTTTTGTGACAATGCGGTCAGCTCATGAAAGTGCGTGGCAAACAGCGCGCGGCACTTGTTGGTCTCATGCAGGTGCTCGATCGCCGCCCACGCGATCGACAGGCCGTCGAAGGTCGCGGTGCCACGCCCGATCTCGTCGAGGATCACCAGCGCGCGCTCACCCGCCTGATTGAGAAGGGCCGCGGTCTCGACCATCTCGACCATAAAGGTGGAGCGGCCGCGCGCCAGATCGTCCGCCGCGCCGACACGCGAGAACAGCCGGTCGACCACGCCGATGCGCGCGCGCTTCGCCGGCACGAAGCTGCCCATCTGCGCCAGCACCGCAATCAGCGCGTTCTGGCGCAGGAAGGTCGATTTGCCGGCCATGTTCGGGCCGGTCACCACATAGATAAGCCCTGCCGCGGTGCCGGCTGGGGGCGATAGATCGCAGTCATTCGCCACGAACGGGCCGCCGTCCTTTTGCAGCGCCTGCTCGACCACCGGATGGCGCCCGCCCTCGATCACGAAGTCGAGCGAGCGGTCGACCTCGGGGCGCACGTAGTCGCGTTCGACCGCCAGGTGGCCAAGCGCCGCCGCGACATCGAGCATGCTCAGCGCTTGTCCCGCGCGCTTGATCGGCTCGGCGGCGCCCGTGACCAGCGCGGCGAGCTTGTCGAAGGTCTCCAGCTCCATCGCGAGCGCGCGGTCGGCTGCGCTTGCGATCTTGGCCTCCAGCGCGGCGAGTTCGGTGGTGGTGAAGCGCACCTGGCCGGCCAACGTCTGGCGATGAATGAAGGTCGCACTGTGTGGCGCCGCAAGCAGCTTCTCGCCGTGCTGCGCGGTCACTTCAATGAAATAGCCGAGTACATTGTTGTGGCGCACCTTGAGCGCGCGCACGCCGGTCTCGTCCGCATAGCGCGCCTGCAGGGCCGCGACGACGCGGCGCGATTCATCGCGCAGCGCCCGGGTCTCATCGAGCGTCGCGTCAAACCCCGAGCGCACGAAGCCGCCGTCGCGCTTCATGTAGGGCAGGTCGTCGGCGAGCGCGGCATCAAGCGTCGCGATGATCGCACCGTCCGGCGCAGCAAGCGCCGTCATCGCGTCGGAGATTTCCTCCGGCAGCGCTTCGAGCGTCGCGAGCCGCAGCGCCAACTGCGTTGCTGCCGCCAATCCATCGCGAATGGCCGCGAGATCGCGCGGCCCGCCACGCCCGAGCACGAGCCGTACAAGCGAGCGCGCCAAATCTGGCGTCGCGGCGAGCTGCGCCCGCACATCGGCACGCACCGGGCTGTCCGCGACAAACAGCGCCACCGCATCGAGCCGCCGCGCGATTTGCTCCGGATCGGTGAGCGGCGCCGCCAGCCGTGTCCCAAGCAGCCGCGCGCCCGCGACCGTCACGGTGCGGTCGATCGCGTCGCCTAAGGAGCCACGCCGCTCGCCCGACAGGGTGCGCATCAGTTCGAGGTTGGCGCGCGTTGCCGCATCGATCATCAACGACGAGCCAAGCGCCTCGCGCGTCGGCGGCGACAGCGGCGGGCGCTGCCCCAGTTGCGTGCGTTCCACATAGGTGATGCAGGCCGCGGCGGCCGTCAGTTCGAGCCGCGAGAACGTGCCGAACGATTCCGTCGTGGCGACCGCGAAGTAGGAGGCAAGCCGCCGCTCGGCGGTTGCGCCGTCGAACACATCGCGCGTCAGCGGCGTCACCACGGGAAGCCTGCGCAGATAGGGCGCAACTTCCGGATCGCCATAGAGCGCATCCGACACGATGATCTCGCCCGGCTCGATACGGGCAATTTCCGCCGCGAGCGCGAGGCGGTCGCATTCCATCACGCGGAATTCAGCCGTTGAAATATCGAGATACGCGAGCGCGAACAGTGTTGCGTCCGGCGACGACGCGCGCGCCCGCACGATCGCGGCGAGATAATTGTTGCGGCGCGCATCGAGCAGCGTGTCCTCGGTGAGCGTTCCGGCGGTGAT
>JAXDOA010000079.1:0-3983 GCA_034669125.1 Hyphomicrobiales bacterium | reverse complement strand
CTATCTGGCGGGCCGCCCCGGCGAGCTGGAAGCCACGCTCAACTCCGCAGGCGTGCAGGATTTCATCTATGTGGGTTGCGACGTGGTGGCGGTGCTGACGCGGGCCCACGCCTTGCTCGATGCTCAGCGGCGCCAGGCGTAGAACGTGTCTTCCTCGCGATCGGTCTGGTAACCTCTGGCGGTCAGCATCGTCTCCACGTCGAGGGGCGTGACCTCGGCTTCAGCCGAATAGTCGATCTCCACGACGATATTTCGAATCCGTTCGAAATCCACCTCGGCGATTCCCTTCAGCACCTCCATGAAGTAGCCTTCGACGTCGATCTTGAGGATATCCACCGCGGGAATCTTGTTGGCCACCATCTCGGCCGAGACCGTCGAGGTGACGACCTCGTGGGTCAAAAGCTCATCGCTGGCGGAGAGCTGCTGGACCCAACGCACCTTGTTCTTGTCGAGCAGCGTGCTGATTCCGGATACCAACGGCGACTGATGCAGCGTGAGCGTTCGGCCGCTCGAACTCGCCAAGGCGCGGTTGAAAGCGTGAACTTTCGTGGTCTCCGGGTCGACGAGGCGTTTCACATTGGCTTCAAGGTAGGGAAACGTGCGCGGGCTCGCCTCGTAGCAGTACATTTCCTTCGGTTGATATCGCCGATGTGCCCAGATGCCGTAGAGCCCGATGTTCGACCCGACATCCATGATGATGGGATGTTTCGGAATCCGCATCTCGGAATGGTAGTAGATCTGCGATACGAAGATTTCGTCGTAGATGTACTTCGTGTCCCGTTCGTGCGGGTCGATCACCGAAAGTTCCAGCCCGCCGAAGGTCATTCGTTGCATTCACTTGTCCCCGTCTATGGCGCGCGGTGCGAGCCGTGATACTATGACGCGTTGCAGCAAAGGTGTGAACGGCCGGCTCTTGGAAGATGGATATGGCATGACCCGCGTCCCCGATTTTGCGGCGGTCGAATTTGCCGACGCTTCGGTCTCCGCCGCGCCTGCCTCCGGCACCCCCTGGCTCACGCCCGAAGGCATTCCGGTCAAGCCGGCCTACGGCGCAGACGATGTCGCGGGCCTCGACTTCCTCGACACCTGGCCGGGCATTGCGCCCTATCTGCGCGGTCCCTACCCCACCATGTATGTCACGCAGCCTTGGACCGTGCGCCAGTATGCCGGGTTCTCGACCGCGGAGGACAGCAACGCCTTTTACCGGCGCAATCTCGCGGCCGGGCAGAAAGGCCTTTCGGTCGCGTTCGATCTCGCCACCCATCGCGGCTACGACTCGGACCATCCGCGCGTGTCGGGCGATGTCGGCATGGCCGGCGTCGCGATCGACTCGATCTACGACATGCGCACGCTGTTCTCCGGCATCCCGCTCGACCAGATGAGCGTGTCGATGACGATGAACGGCGCGGTGCTGCCGGTGCTCGCCCTTTATATCGTGGCTGCCGAGGAACAGGGCGTGCCGCCGGAAAAGCTCTCCGGCACGATCCAGAACGACATCCTCAAAGAATTCATGGTGCGCAACACCTACATCTATCCGCCCACGCCCTCGATGCGGATCATCTCGGACATCTTCGCGTTCGCGTCCGAGCACATGCCGAAATACAATTCGATCTCGATCTCCGGCTATCACATGCAGGAGGCGGGCGCGACCCAGGACCTCGAACTCGCCTACACGCTTGCCGACGGCGTCGAATATGTCCGCGCCGGGCAGAAAGCGGGGCTCGACATCGACCGCTTTGCGCCACGCCTGTCGTTCTTCTGGGCGATCGGCATGAATTTCTTCATGGAGGTCGCGAAGCTTCGCGCAGCGCGGTTGATCTGGGCCAAGCTGATGAAACAGGAAGGCGCTAGAGATCCGCGCTCGCTCTCGCTGCGCACGCATTCGCAGACTTCCGGCTGGTCGCTCACCGCGCAGGACATCTACAACAACGTCGTGCGCACCGCGATCGAAGCGATGGCGGCGACGCAAGGCCACACCCAATCGCTGCACACCAACGCGCTCGACGAGGCGCTGGCGCTTCCGTCCGACTTCTCCGCCCGCATCGCGCGTAACACGCAGCTCTTCCTGCAACAGGAAAGCGGCACTACGCGCATCGCCGATCCGTGGGGCGGTTCGTTCTATGTCGAGCGGCTGACGGCCGAACTCGCCACGAAAGCCTGGGCCCACATCCAGGAAGTGGAAGAGCTCGGCGGCATGGCCAAGGCGATCGAAGCCGGAATCCCGAAGCTGCGCATCGAGGAAGCCGCCGCCAAGGCGCAGGGGCGCATCGACTCGGGCGCGCAGTCGATCATCGGCGTGAACAAGTACAAGCCGACCGAGGAGAAGCCGATCGACGTGCTCAAGGTCGACAACTCGGCGGTGCGCACGCTTCAGCTCGAAAAGCTCGCGCGGCTGAAAGCTGAGCGCGACCCAAAAGCCGTGGAGGACGCCCTCGCCGCGTTGACGCGCGCGGCCGACCGCGGCAACGGCAATCTGCTGGCGCTCGCGGTGGACGCGGCACGTGCCAAGGCGACGGTCGGCGAAATTTCGATGGCACTGGAGAAGGTGTTCGGCCGCCATCGCGCCGAGATCAAGACGCTGTCGGGCGTCTACAAGCGGGAGGTCGGCATGACCGACGCCGTCGCGCGTGTGCTAAAGCTGGTCGCCGCGTTCGAGGCCGACGAAGGCCGCCGTCCGCGCATCCTGGTCGCCAAGATCGGGCAGGACGGCCACGACCGCGGGCAGAAGGTGATTGCCTCCGCCTTCGCGGACCTTGGCTTTGACGTCGACGTGGGCCCGCTGTTTGCGACGCCCGCGGAAGCCGCGCGCCAGGCGGTGGAGAACGACGTGCATGTGATCGGCCTGTCGTCGCTTGCCGCCGGGCATTTGACGCTGGTTCCCGAAGTTAAGGCGGAGCTTGAGGCCCAAGGCCGCGGCGACATCATGATCGTCGTCGGCGGCGTGGTCCCGCCGCAGGACTACGACGCGCTGAGACAAGCCGGCGCCGAGGCGATCTTCCCGCCCGGCACCGTGATTGCCGAGGCTGCCGAGGAGCTGGTCAAATCGCTCAACCGGCGGCTGGGGCACGCGAAGGAAGCGGCGGAGTAGCTATTTCAGCTCCGCCAATTTCAGCGTCAGGCCCGGTAACGCCGTCACGTACAGCAACTCCGCAGGTTGAACGTCGCGCACACTAGCCCATCCGGTCGCAGTCGGGCCGGTGTGCACGGTCGTCACGCGCGTGTTCGCATTGATGACCCAAAGCTCTCTCACCCCAAATGAGGCGTAAAGCTTGGCTTTCGGCCCTAAATCGAATGCGAGCGTCGAGTCAGCGACTTCTATAACGAGTTGCAGGTCAGGTCCTTTGACGTCTGCCAAGGGTAGCTTCTGGTCGTAGATGCACAAATCCGGTTCGACGAATGTCCGCTCCGTCAGATAGATGCTGCTTTGAACGCCGAGCCAAAGATCCTCCGGAAGCCGCGGCGCGATCGCCAGGATCAAGGCCGACTTAATTCGTTCGTGGGGATCGTGACTCGGCGACACCGGAACGATCTCCCCTTCGATCAGTTCAAATCGTTCGTCCTCGCGGATGATCCCCGCCTCGATCATCCGCCGCACGTCCTCGACCGTGAAAGCGCGGCGCGGGTATCCCTCTGCAGCTCTGGTCCATGCGACGTTCATGCCGTGATTATACCACAGATTTCTGTCCGACTGGACCACGACGGGCGCGGGGGGCTTTCAATGCGACGTATCATGCGTGTCTTGGCCTTGGCGCTGGGGACGCTCCTCTCCGGCTGCTTCGCGTCCGACAGGCCGATGTTCTCTCCTGCGAGCGCAGTTCCCGCGCTGGGCGACGGCGGGCGTTATGCGACGTTCGAGGTCGATGCGGGCAAGGAGAAACCCAGCGATCCGATCGTGGTGCGGCCCGGTCCGGCCAACGTCTATGACTTCATCAACGAAAAGGGTCACGCAACGCCGGTGACGTTCCACCCCATCGCCGGCGGGC
>JAXDOA010000078.1:0-15665 GCA_034669125.1 Hyphomicrobiales bacterium | reverse complement strand
GTCCACGCTCGACATCGTGCAGGGCGTGAAAGACGCGCTGCCCAAGCTCCAGGCGACGCTGCCGCCGAACTTCAAGATCAGCCTGTTCAACGACCAGTCGATCTTCGTGAAGGCCGCGATCAGCGGCGTGGTGCGCGAGGGCATCATCGCCGCGGCGCTGACCAGCCTGATGATCCTGCTCTTCCTCGGAAGTTGGCGCTCGACCGTGATCATCGCGATCTCGATTCCGTTGTCGATTTTGGGCTCGCTCGCGGCGCTGTCGGCGCTCGGCGAGACGCTCAACATCATGACGCTCGGCGGCCTTGCGCTGGCGGTCGGCATCCTGGTCGACGACGCCACGGTGACCATCGAGAACATCAACTGGCACCTCGAACAGGGCAAGGAAGTCGAGACCGCCATCATGGACGGCGCGGCGCAGATCGTGACGCCGGCCTTCGTCTCGCTCTTGTGCATCTGCATCGTGTTCGTGCCGATGTTCTTCCTCCCCGGCGTGTCGCGCTTCCTGTTCGTGCCGATGGCGCTGGCCGTCATGTCCGCGATGTTCTGCTCGTTCGTGCTCTCGCGCACGCTGGTGCCGACCATGGCGAACTATCTGCTGCGCAAGCACGCACCCCACACCGACATGCACGGCCTCGACGGACCGTTGCCGCGTTCGCGCAACCCGCTGGTGCGTTTCCAGCGCGGTTTCGAGGCGCGCTTCGAGCGCTTTCGCCTTGGCTATCGCGAGTTGCTGATCATGGCGCTGCGGCGCCGCGCCGTGTTCGTCACTGGCTTCCTCGCCTTCGTCGCCGCCTCGTTCGCGCTGACCCCGTTCCTCGGCCGCGATTTCTTCCCGTCCGTGGACTCGGGCCAGATCCTGATGCATGCGCGCACGAAGGTCGGCACCCGGGTCGAGGAGAGCGCCAATCAGTTCGCCGATATCCAGAAGGCGATCCGCCAGATCATTCCGCCGCACGACCTTGCGACCATCGTCGACAACATCGGCATGCCGATCAGCGGCATCAACATGACCTACAACGCGACCGGCACGATCGGCACGCAGGACGGCGACGTGCAGATCAAGCTGCGCGAAGGCCATCGGCCGACCGCCGAATACGTGCGTGCGCTGCGCGAGGAGCTGCCGGCGCGCTTTCCCGGCGTAACGTTCTCGTTCCTGCCCGCCGACATCATCAGCCAGATCCTCAATTTCGGCGCGCCCGCACCGATCGATCTGCAAATTCGCGGAGCCAATCTGACGGCGAACTACGCCTTCGCCCAGCAACTGTTGCGCCGGCTGGTGCATGTTCCGGGTCTCGCGGACGCGCGCATCCAGCAATCGATGAGCGGGCCCGGATTTAATGTCGACATCGACCGCACCCGCGCGCAATTTGCCGGCGTGACGGCGCGAGATGTGACCAACAGCATGGTGGTCAACCTCGCGGGCTCCGGCCAGGTCACGCCGACCTACTGGCTCAATCCCGACAACGGCATCTCCTACGCGATCGTGATGCAGACACCGCAGTACCAGCTGGATTCGCTCAACGCGCTGAAGAACCTTCCAATCACGGCACCGGGAGCATCGTCACAAACGCTCGGTGCGATCGCCAGCATCAATCGCGTGGCGCGCCCCGCGGTCTACTCGCAATACAACATCCAGCCCGTGGTGCAGATCTACGGCACCACGCAAGGGCGAGACCTCGGCGCGGTCGCGGCCGAGGTGCAGACAATCGTCGATGAGATGAAGAGCGAGGTGCCGCGCGGCACGCAGGTCGTGCTGATGGGCCAAGTGCGCACGATGAACAGTGCGTTCGCCGGGCTGCTGTTCGGCCTCATCGGCGCGATCGTGCTGATCTATCTGCTGATCGTGGTCAATTTCCAGTCCTGGAGCGACCCGTTCGTCATCATCACGGCGCTCCCCGCTGCGCTCGCCGGCATCGTGTGGATGCTGTTTGCGACCGGCACGACGCTCTCGGTGCCGGCGCTGACCGGCGCCATCATGTGCATGGGCGTTGCGACCGCGAACAGCGTACTGGTCATCAGTTTCGCCCGCGAGCGCCTCGCCGAACTCGGCGATCCGGTGCAGGCCGCGATCGAGGCCGGTTTCGTGCGCTTCCGCCCGGTGCTGATGACCGCGCTTGCCATGATCATCGGAATGGCGCCAATGGCGCTGGGTCTGGGCGAAGGCGGCGAACAGAATGCGCCACTTGGCCGCGCCGTCGTCGGTGGCCTCGTATTTGCAACGATTGCTACATTGCTGTTCGTGCCGGTCGTGTTCAGCATCCTGCACGGACGCGAACGCAGGGTCCTCGCGCCCGCGATTGGAGAACCGCATGCCGCCTGAGCCCGCTCCGCCTGTCCTCTCGCGCCGGGGCTTGCGCATCACCGGCATCGTGCTGGTCGTCGTCGCCGCCGTCGTGGTGGTCAGCGGCGTGATGACGCGCCGCATGGCCGATGCCCGCTTGAGCGAATGGGCCGAAACCCAGGCCATTCCAACCGTCGCGGTTGCGATCCCCGACCCGCGCGGCAGGCGGACCACGATCGATCTTCCCGGCCGGCTCGAAGCTTACTCGCAGGCGCAGCTCTACGCGCGCGTCAGCGGCTACCTGAAGGAATGGAAGGCCGACATCGGCACGCCGGTGAAAGCCGGTCAGCTTCTCGCCGAGATCGAGGCGCCCGATCTCGACCAGCAGATCATGCAGGCCGAGGCCGGTGTTTCGAGTGCGCGGGCGAATGCCGAGCTGGCGAGCCAGACGCTGGTGCGCGGGCAATCGCTGGTGACGTCGGGCGCGGTATCGAAACAGGACCTCGACCGGCGGTCAGCGGATTCCGCCAACCAGCAGGGGCTGGTCAAGTCGGCGCAGGCCAATCTCGACCGCCTGCGCGTGCTGGAGAAATACAAGCGCATCACCGCGCCGTTCGACGGACTGGTCACAACGCGCACCACCGACGTCGGGGCCCTGATCAGCGCTGGATCGGGCGGCGGGCCGGCGCTGTTCGTTGTCTCCGACACGAGCCGGCTGCGCGCCTATGTCAACGTTCCGCAGAACTACGTGCCGAGCGTCAAGATCGGCACCAAGGCGCAGCTTGTGGTTCCGGAGTATCCGGGCAAGACGTTCCTGGCGACCGTCGAGGCGTCGTCACAGTCCGTCGAAGTCGCTTCCGGCACGACGCGCATGCTCCTCGTCGTCGAGAACGCCGGCGGCGAACTGATGACCGGCGCTTTCGTCAATGTGCGCCTGGAACTGCCGAACCCCGAGGCCACGATGAGCGTGCCGGCGAGCGCACTGATCTTCGATCAGAGCGGGTTACGCGTCGCAACCGTCGGCCCCGATGGCCGCGTTGCTCTCAAGCAGATCACCATCTCGCGCGATCTCGGCCGTGAGGTCGAAATCGCCTCGGGGCTTGCCGCAGACGACCGCGTCATCGCGAACCCGCCGGACGGGATCGTGTCAGGAGACCAGGTGCGCGTCGCGGGCGAACCCGCAACGATCGCGGTGCGCGAGGCACCCCCCGCAAAGCAGGCGCAACCCAAGCCGCGCGGGTAGCGTCCGTCAGCGTTTCACTGAATGATCTCGCGCGGCGGCGGAAGCTGCGGCAGCGGCTCGGTGCTCACCGACGTGGCGGCCGCGCCGAGACCTAGTACTTGGCGCGCCGAGGCGAGTGCCGCGTCCGCCATCGCGGCGTGACCTTCCGCGGTCGGGTGCACGGCGCCGCCGTAGACGGCGCTCACCACGCCCCAGGTCGCGTCATGGATGTCGGTCGGCTGCAAGGTCGACGGCAGCCCTTCGGGAAACGTCATCGCGACGAAATAGCTGTCGTTCGCGGTGCGGATCCAGCGCGCGCGCGGCGAATAGGCGCGGAATTCGACGGCCGAATACCGGCATGTCATCGGCTCGACCGCAGCCTCGACCGGGCTCGCCGTAAACGTCTTGCCGTCCGTCGCAAAGCAGGCGCGATCGAACTCCGGGTCCTGATCCGACCGCGCGCAGACGCCGTGGCCGAGAAAGGCCTGCTGATGCGCATCGACGAAGGTCATGCGATCGGGCCCGTTCTGCACGATCGCCTTGAGTTGCGGCAGGAAGCGCGCGCCGACGAAATCCGCAACCCGGCGCAGCCGCTCGCCATCCAGCTTGAACGACGGATGCACGTCGAAGCCCACCTGCCCGCCGCCGCAGGGCGTGCCGTCCTGCCGCAGCGCCGGGTGACCGTATGACACGAACACCACGCGCGACAGGTCGCCGCCGACCATCGGCTTGAGCGCCGTGCGCAGCTTGCCGAAGCTGCCCGGCAAGTTCTTCGCCAGCGCGCTCTCGGCACTCTCCACCGACGAGATCACGCTGCGGCCGAACAGCACGCGCTCCGCCGTGGTGTCGATGATGACGTTCGCGACCAGGCCGGAGAAATCGATGTCGTTGGCGCCGACGGTCAGCAGCACGAGATCGAGATTGCGGCCGGGCCGCGTACGCCGCGCCGTCGCGAGGTACTGCTGCAGCTGCGTGACCTGCGCCGGCACCGTGCTCGGGCAGCTTTTGTCCGGCGTGCAGTTGAGCTCGCGCGCGCGCTGCGTCCCGAGCAGGCCGTTGTCGATTGTTGCGCCGGTGCAGGCGAGCGGCAGGAACGTCACGGCGATATGCGGGTTTTCCACCGCGAGCGCGAGCGCGGCGCGAAGCTGATAGCTGTAGAGCGAACGGTGGCAGGCCTGGCTCATCCAGCGCGCGCCGAGCCGCGTCCATTCGGCGAGATTTTCCGTCGCGGTGCTCGACTCGCACGTCCGGTCGCCCTTGAACGTCGCGCGGCCGGGCCGGAAATATTCGCTGCCCGTTCCGAAACGCCGGAAGCAGAAGCCTTCATCGGAGAGCGCGACCGGCCGGTCCGGATTGCCTTCGCCCGCCGCGATCGAATCGCCGAGACCCGCGATCAAGAGGTCGCGCACCGCGACCTCGGTGGTGGCGCGCTGCGGCGGGGCATTCGGCACCGTGACGTCGACCGTCACGATGGTGGGCTTGCCGTAGGCGAGGCGGATGCGCACTTCCTCGCCGCACGAACCGGAGTAACTGCGCGGCTGGCCGTCGCCTTCGTCGAACACCCAGGCGCAGGCGTTTTGCGGCGACGTGCCGATCAGGCGCATCTCGATGCGGTGATCGACCGGTGCCAGATAGGATTCGCGTGCCCCGTCGCGCTCGCAGGTCGGCTGGATGCCGCCCATCGGATCGATGCAGAGATTGCCGAGCATGGTGCGCGCCCAGCCGCGTCCGTCGGTTTCGCTCGCCATGATCTGCTCGGCGGCGAGCACGCTCTTGATGCTCTGCGCCGCGACGTGACGTGCGAAGTCCGCCTCCTTGCGGAACAGGCGGAAGCGGTTTTTCACCTCCCAGACGATGCGCAGGTCCGGCGAGAGCGTCGGCGGCAGGATCTGCATCGGGGCGGAGGGCGCGGCCGTGATCGGGGGCTGAATCAGGGTTTGCGCCGCCACGGGCGCGAAGCCCAGGGACGCAACGGCGCATACGAGAAGAATGGATCGAAAATGCATGGGAGTTCCGCGTTCGGTTATGGTCCTAGAGCCCGCTCGCGGCAAGATCAGGGCAGCCGTCATTCCGGGACGGCGCTTAGCGCCGAGCCCGGAATCCATAACCACAAGTCGGGCTTATGGATTCCGGGCTCGCGGGCTTGCGCCCGCGCCCCGGAATGACGGTGATCTCTCTTGACCCCCGCGCACTTCCGGCGAATTGTCGCGCCATGTTCGTCACCTTTTTTTCCGAACTCAAGCAGGCCGGCGTGCCGGTCACGCTGCGCGAATACCTCACCTTGATGGAGGCGATGGAGGCCGACCTCGCCGGCCGCCGGGTGGAGGATTTCTACTACCTCTCGCGCGCCACGCTGGTGAAGGACGAGCGCAACCTCGACAAGTTCGACCGCGTGTTCGGCCACGTATTTAAGGGTCTCGACCTCCTGGAGCAGGCGCTCACCGCCGAAATCCCCGAAGAGTGGCTGCGCAAGATCTCGGAGAAATATCTCACCGAGGAAGAAAAGAAGATGATCGAGGCGATGGGCGGCCTCGACAAGCTCTTAGAGACCCTGAAGAAGCGTCTCGAAGAACAGAAAGGCCGCCATCAGGGCGGCAAGAAATGGATCGGCACCGGCGGTACCTCGCCGTTCGGCAACGCTGGTTACAACCCCGAAGGCATCCGCATCGGCGGCGAGAGCAAGCACAAGCGCGCCGTGAAGGTGTGGGACCGGCGCGAATTCAAGGACCTCGACGACCAGGTCGAGCTCGGCACGCGCAACATTAAGATCGCGCTGCGCCGCCTGCGCAAGTTCGCGCGCACCGGCGCTCCGGATGAGTTCGACCTCGACAACACCATCAAGGGCACCGCGCACAAAGGCTATCTCGACATCCACATGCGCCCGGAGCGGCACAACACCATCAAGGTGCTGGCGCTGTTCGACATCGGCGGCTCGATGGACTGGCACGTCAAGCTGGTGGAGGAATTGTTTTCGGCCGCGCGCACCGAGTTCAAGCACCTCGCGCACTTCTACTTCCACAATTGCCTGTACGAGAAAGTGTGGAAGGAAAACCGCCGCCGCTTCCAGGAGACGACGCCGACGTGGGACGTGCTGCACAAGTATCCGCACGACTACAAGGTCGTGATCGTCGGCGACGCCTCGATGTCGCCTTACGAGATCACGGCGCCGGGCGGCTCGGTCGAGCACTTCAACGAGGAGGCCGGCGCGGTGTGGCTCGAGCGCGTCACGCGCACCTACCCGGCCTGCATCTGGCTCAATCCCATCCCCGAGGAGCAGTGGGACTACACCTACTCGATCCGCATGGTGCGGCAGATGATGAGCGACCGGATGTATCCGCTCACCTTGGCGGGGCTTGATAAGGCGATGCGGGAGTTGGTGCGGTAGTGTTGTAGCCCGGGTGAAGCACAGCGAAACCCGGGGTCTGACTCGATAGAAGCTCGATTGTCCCGCATTTCGCTGCGCTCATGCGGGCTACGAAATTGAAAGCAATGGCGCACTACATCGCACTCATCCACAAGGATCGCGACAGCTGCTATGGCGTGTCGTTTCCCGATGTACCCGGCGTGTTCACCGCCGGCGACACCATCGACGAAGCGATACAGAAAGCATCGGAAGTTCTGGCATTCGCCGCGGAAGATTGGTCGGACCTCGCCGGGGAAGATTTCCCCCCCCGCCCGCACGATCGATGAATTACGGGCTGATGCGAGATTTCGAAAGAGCGCCGCGGAGGCAGTTGTCGCGGCCATCCCGTTCGGCGCAAAGGCGGCGGGGATAACGCGATGCGGCGAGCTGATGAGGGAAGATTGAAAAATCTACAGCAAGCGTAGGGTGGGCAAAGCGAGGCGCAGCCGAGCGTGCCCACGTCTTTGTGCAGGCAGAAAGACGGTGGGCTCGCTTCGCTTAGCCCACCCTGCGGACGCCCCAGCCTCAATCCCCCAGCGGCGGCTTGTCGACGCTCTCCGCCGCGGTCACAAGCGGGCTCCAGTTGAAGCGCGCGCCCGCGATCGCGGCGCGCAGCTTCTCTTCGTCCACATGCGGCAGGATCAGCTTGGCGAACGCGCGCCGCAGCAAGGACCACTCGTCGCCGCAGTCCTTCGCACGCCACGGCGGCAATCCCGGCGGGAACGTGTAGCCGAACAGCGCCGAATCCGCACCGTAGGCGAGGCAGAGCACATTGAAATGGCGCTGCGCGTTCATGCCGTGCGGGCCGGCGAACATCGGCGGCCGCATCTTCCCTTCGAGGTCCTGGCGTCCCTCGCTGCCCATCGTGAACGCGACGCCCTCGATCAGGCGCTTCGCGTCCTCGGCGGGAAACTGCAGCAGAAGATAGACGGAGAAAAAGTCGGCCGCGTCCTCCTCGCGTCCGAGCACCGGGATGTCGAGTATCTCGATGACGCCATGTCCGGTCTCGTGCAGGATCGTGTCGAGCACGGAGCCGACGATCGCGTCGGCCCGCGCCACGCCGCCGGGCGTCGCGATTTTGGGCGAATGCCGCTGGATCAGCTCGACGTACTCGTAACAGAAGTACGCCGTGCCATGGGCATACCACGCGCCCTCACGGCCGCCGCAGCCTCTCGCCTCCACGGTGAGCTCGCGCGGCAGGCGGAAGGCGTTCAGCAGTTCGGCGACCGTTTCGAGGATGCGCCGCTCCTGCATCGCGTCGCGGATTGGCAGGTGCTTTGCGTCCAGCGGTTCCGCATAGACCACGCGAACCTGATCGGTGCGCGCCGAGGGGTCCGGTTGCGCCAGCGCGGGCGCGGCGCATGCCAAGCCCAGCAAGGCAGCCCCGAGAGCGCGCGTTCCCATGGACGGCATTGCCATTGAAACGACGCGCTGCCCCATTCGTTCCTTGACCGTCCGCTAGTCGCAGTATTCGAAACGCCCGTAGCCGAGGTCCTCGACGCAACGGCCAAGCCCGCGCGCCTGATTGAGACTCGGGTGGTAGCCGAACGACGGATCGGAGCCGGTCCAGCCCGACGGACCTTCGCCGCGGTAGGACTGCTGATATTGGCCTTGGTGGCCGCGAGCGTGGGTGGTTTGCGCGAGCGCGGGCGACATTGTGAAAATGGCTGCCGCGCCAACGAGGGGAGCGAACGCGAGGGTACGTATCATGACGTAAGGCCTTTTTGCTTTTCGCGCCCTTGGCACGCAGATAGGAAGCAGCACCCGCGTTGTCCGCTCACAATCATGTCAACAAAACCACGCCAGCGCGACCGCGGCCGGCAGCGCCTGCAACAGCCAGATGCGCTTGTTAGCCGTAAACCCGCCATAGATGCCGGCGACCAGCACGCACGCCAGAAAGAACAGCGCAAGTTGCGTTGCGTAAGCGATCGGCGCAATCAGCGCCCAGATCAGGCCGGCGGCGAGAAAGCCGTTGTAGAGCCCCTGATTGGCGGCCAGCACCTTGGTCTGCTCGGCAGCTTCAGCGCTCATGCCGAACGCCTTGCGGGTGCGCGGCGCGGTCCAGAGAAACATCTCCAGCACCAGGAAATAGATGTGCTCGAGCGCAACCAGCGCGATGAGAATTTTTGCGACGATCGACATGTTGGGCCCCACTCTCTCCATCGTCATCGCCGGGCATAGCCCGTCGAAGACGGGCGTGAACGCCCTGATGCCCGGCGATCCCGCTTAGGATGGCATGGAGCGTCCTCTATCGGGATGGCCGGGACAAGCCCGGCCATGACGGAGCGCGGGTCCTCGGTCCTAGCTGCTACTCCGCCTTGATGCCGGCACCCTTGATGATCGGTCCCCATTTCTCCATCTCGCCCTTGAGCAGCGCCGAGAGCGCAGCGGGGGTTTGCTGGTCGGGCGGCGGGATCTCCTGGCCGAGATCGGTGAGGCGCTTGGCGACCGCCGGATCGGCGAGCGCTTCCAGCGCCGCGGCACTGAGCTTTGCGGTCGCCTCGGCCGGCGTGCCCTTCGGCGCCCACAGGCCGAACCAGGTGGAGATATAGACGCCGGGCGCGCCGGCCTCGTCCACCGTCGGGATGTCGGGCGCGGACGAAAGCCGCGTCCTGGCGGTGACCGCATAGGCGCGCACCTGCCCGTTGCGCACGAATGGCAGGGCGCTGATCGCCTGGTCGAAGGTGAGGTCGATGTGGCCGGCGACGAGATCGCGCATCACGTTCGACGAGCCCGCGCGGTAAGGCACGAAGGTGAAGTCCGTGCCGGTCGCCTTCTGGAAGTACACACCGCTCACATGCTGCCCGGTGCCGGCGCCGCCGGTCCCGACCGACACCTTGCCGGGATTGGCCTTCAGGTACGCGACCAGCTCCGTCAAGTCCTTCGCCGGCAGGTCGTTCTTGCTCACGACGATGTACGGATTGTTCGGCATCTGCGCGATCGGCTCGAAGTCGGCGAGCACGTCGTAGGAGATCGTGTGGGTCATGCTGGCAACGACGAACGCCGGCCAGTTGCCGAGAATGATCGTGGTGCCGTCGGGCGCGGAGCGCACCACGCGCGCGATGCCGACCGTGCCGGACGCGCCGGTGACGTTTTCCACCAGCACGGTCTGGCCGAGCGAAGTCGACATGCGCTGCGCCACGATGCGCGCGAGCGCGTCGGTCGGCCCGCCCGCGCCGAACGGCACCACCATGGTGATTGGCCGCGACGGAAAAGGCTGCGCCGCCGCGACCGCGATCATGGTCGCGAACAGGCAACCGGCAGCGAGCAGTCTTTTCATGGTTTGAAGCTCCTCATGGAAATGCCGCGCCCAACGTTGCACGAATGATGCCAGAAATCTGCACGCCGCGTCTTGCCCGCGTGGCGGAGCCGACGCATAGTCCGCCCGACCCGCCCATTCATTCAAACCGACCATTCAGGGGGAGAAACGTTTCATGAAGCTCGTCCGCTTCGGCGCGCCCGGCCGCGAAAAACCCGGCATCATCGACGACCAGGGCCGCATCCGCGATCTCTCCAAAATCGTGCCGGACATTGCCGGCGAGACGCTCTCCGCGAAGGGGCTCGCGAAAATCAAGAAGACCGACATCTCCAAGCTCCCGACCGTGAAAGCCGGCACGCGGCTCGGCCCCTGCGTCGGCGACACGCGCCACTTCATCGCCATCGGGCTGAACTACGCCGATCACGCCGCCGAAACCGGCGCGCAGATCCCGAAAGAGCCGATCATCTTCCAGAAGGCGCCGACCTGCATCGTCGGGCCGAACGACGACACCATGATCCCGAAGGCCTCGACCAAGCTCGACTACGAATGCGAGATCGCGATCGTGATCGGCTCGCGCGCGCGCTATTTGTCGAAGAAGAACGCGCTCGATGTCGTCGCCGGCTACTGCATCTGCAACGACGTGTCGGAGCGCAACTTCCAGGCCGAGCGCGGCGGCCAGTGGACCAAGGGCAAGGGCTGCGAGACGTTCGGGCCGCTCGGGCCGTGGCTCGTCACGCGCGACGAGATCAAGGACGTGCAGAAGCTCGACATGTGGCTCGACGTCAACGGCGAGAAGCGCCAGCGCGGCAACACCAAAACCATGATCTTCGGCATCGCGCACATCGTCTGGTACTGCTCGCAGTTCTTCGTGATGGAGCCGGGCGACGTCATCACCACCGGCACGCCGCCGGGTGTCGCGCTCGGCATGAAGCCCGAGCCGGTGTGGTTGAAGGCCGGCGACGTCGTCACGCTCGGAATCCAGGGGCTCGGCGAGCAGAAGCAGAAGATCGTGCGGTTTAAGAATTGACGCTGGCGCGTTTTCGCTCCCCGCGCTCGGTGCCCACCCTCCCCTGGAGGGGGAGGGTCGACGCGAGTGTAACGAGCGTCGGGGTGGGGTGAATTTTTCGCGCGAAGACTCACCCCACCCCGGCTTGCATTCGCTTCGCTCCTGCTCGTCGACCCTCCCCCTCCAGGGGAGGGTATTCGAGCCTGCGGCTCGCTCCGCGCATCCCGATTCAAATTTCAAACAGCCAACGCTCCGCCGCCCGGTTCGGATGGGCGCCGGGTGCCCTCGTCTGTTTTCCGCTCCCCGAAAAAATGAGGGGAGCAGAGCGCCGACAGGCGCTGGTGCGGAAGCGCCGCACCCGATGACCGTCCTCGCGGATAGGTCCATCTCCGAGAACGCTCAGAGATGACCGGCCCATGACGGAGGCCGGCGCGCCTCTCGGCGCTCTGCTGCGGCGTTTTCCTTCCGGCGTCGGGCCGCGCTTTTCAGCAGCGCGCTTTAAGCGCTGCCGTCAGCCAGCTCCTGGCAGGGGACCGTAGTGTCCCCGGGCGGAGCCCCGACGCCGCCCGAGTGCGTGCTGTGCGTCAGCACGCCCGCGGGCGCCGCACCAACCAAGGCCCGGAATTGCCGGGCGCCGGCTGCCGGAAAGCGTCATGGGCCGAATCTCCAGCCCCGCTTTCCGGCCTGCTCCACCACCAAGACGCCTCTCGAGTGACGCCCCTCAGTGAGCAAGGCGCGAAGAGGATAAGGCCGGTTTTTCGGGCGGGGATAACTTGTGCGATCACAAATGTGTGAATGGGGTCCTAGGAGCGGGGATAACCTGGAGCCCGCAGACTTCCGCCGTGTAGCCGATCTCGGCGACGACGCCGACCGTGTCGCTGCGCGCGACGGCCTGCCTCGGCCGTCAGACCGCTACCGCGGCCGCAGCGACAGGCTGACGCGCGTGACGATCCCGTCCCATGCCCGCTTTTCGGCGAGCGGGTATTGCAGGTCGACGCAATGGATCACGTCGCGCACGAAATTGCAGCGGCGGTAAAGGATGCGCTCGCCTTGCGCCGGCTGCGAGACCGCGAAGAAGTTGCGCGCGACGCGCTCGTAGGTGAGGCGGCCGCGGTCGCGCGGGAACACGCGGGCGAGGAACTGCGCCGGGCTTTCGCCGCGCTCGTTGCGCACGGTGAAGACGTGCAGGCGCGCGCGGCCCTCCGGGGTCGCCAGCAGCCGCCCCTTCGGATCGCCTTCGCCGGCCTCGGCGGCGAACACATCGCGCGGAACCTGAACGACGGCGCCATCGTGCTGCAGCGTCGCCCAATCGTGCGGCGCCGCCTGGGCGGGTGGCAGGGCGAAGTCAATCAGGCTGAGAGCAAGGCACAAGGCGCGCGGGTTCACATGGGCCGTCAACGCGATGACAGCGCGCGTGTTCCCCGGTTGCTGGCGGCCGGCGTCAGCCCAAATATCGGCAGTCGTTATGCCACTGCAGAAGAGACCGATCGGGTCGCTCAGCGGGATTATCTGGTAATCGGAGCAGCGCTCCGTGAAGCCTGCGATACTCTTCCCCGTTGTTGAAGATACCTTTGACCTTTTCGCTCACAACAAACCGATAGTCTGTGTCGATCGTTGCGTATCCAGCATCAAAGACACTGTGGATGTCCTTACGAAGCAAAATGCCATTAGATTTGGTGTGCGTCCCACCTTCTCCGTAGGGACGAATGTGTGCAGCATCCAGAGCAGGGAGGACCTTTCCACCGGTCAACGCGCACTGACGGCGATAGAGCTCCGTGATCGCTACCCTGAAAGCACCTTGGCCCAATCGCGGAGTTACCAAGACAGGCTCGCCGTATCTAGCTTGCTCTCGGTCAGGGAACCCCGGCGTCGACATCGGATTCGTTGCCGTTGCCCCGCTCTGCAAATTCCGCCACAGCGAGGCACCCTCCTCGGAGTCGACGGAATATGTCTTGCCTTGCATGATACTGCCGCTCCAAGAAGCCGGCAGGTCAAACCACAGCTCAGGAGGCAAAAACACCGGCTCGACTAGCACCCTGCAAACAATAAAAGTCGACGGTGTCACGAGCTCGTTGGTTCGATAACGAGCGATTGCCGCAACGAGCGCCGACAGACTTGGAACGCCGTTTTTCGTACCGAACGCTTCCCATGCCATCTGGATCGGCAGAGATGAGCTTTTGACGAATGTTCCAAAGCCTCCGATCTTGTTACGCGGGCTCTTCAGACGAAAGGCAAATCGCTCGCCTTCGCCAATCGCCTTGAAGTTGCCGGTGCTTGGCTTCCAGAAATTGACCTCATCAACTCCCGATAGCGAAGCAAGGAAATCAAACCAGTCATTATCAGTATTTCCGACATAAATACTCGCCACTGCATAATCTCCTGTCCCGCTGGGGAGACTAGCAATTGTCGCCGCAAATTAACCGGTTCGACAAGAGGTTGAGGCGTCGCGTGTCTCACTCCGCGGCGTGAGCCGGAGGCAATGCGATCGTTTCGACCTTCGAAAGATCGAGCTTCCTTGAAGCGTGATCGATATCGAGGCCGACGACGTTGCCCGCGCTGTCGAAATCAGCGACGAGCCCTTCGGCAACCTCGCGCGTCTCGGCCCCCGGCGTGCTGCTCAGCTCGATGTAGAGACTGTCCGTCTCAGGGTAATAGTGCAGCTTCATGGCTGGCCCTCACGAAAATTCCGGTCGAAGAACGCGTTGTGGACGGTCTCGCCGTCCTCCAGTGTAACAACTCTGAGGAACCGCGGTCGAGCCTCACCCTCGACAACGATCCGACCCCAGACGCGAATGCGGCCGTCTGTTTGAACTTCGCGCCTGATCGGAGCGGCAAGAATGTGCTCGCACCATTCGCGCTCGATATAGGGCCGCTTACGCAAGACCTGCTCCTCGAAATAGCGCGTTGTCTTCATTTGCCCCTCACCCGGCGCGCTCACGCGCGCCACCCTCTCCCCGCTTCGCGGGGCGAGGGTTTCTACCCCTCCCTCGCCTCCAGCACCGCCCTGATCGACACCTTGGACCACGGCCCGGTCCGCTCGCGGAACGCCACATACGAGTCGTGCACCTTGCGCGCCATGTCGCTGCGCGCGGCCAAGTCCGCCAACACATCAGCCGCCACCCGCCGCGCGGCCGCCACCACCTCGGCGGGAAAGCTCCGCAGCGCCACATTGTGCCGCTCGGTCAATGCGGCCAGCGCCTCGGCGTTGAGCCGCTCCATTTCGCTGAGCGCAAAGCCCGCTTCCGCCGCGCAGGCATGCGCGACGATCGCGCGCAGGTCGCCCTCGAGCGCCTCCCACGCGCGCAGCGACACGATGCATTCGCCGGTGCCGTTCGGCTTGTTGAAGCCGGGGCCGTAGTAGTGCGGCGCCACGCGATAAAGCCCGAGCGAGATGTCGGTGCCGGGGCCGACGAATTCGGCCGCGTCGAGCACGCCGGATTGCAGCGAGGTGAGGATCTCGCCCGGCGGCGTCGTCTGCGGCGTCGCGCCGAGCCGGCGATAGACCTCGCCGCCGAGCCCGAGCGAGCGGATCTTCAGGCCGCGCACGTCGTCGAGCGATCGCAGCTCGCGGCGAAACCAGCC
Organism: Hyphomicrobiales bacterium; assembly: GCA_034669125.1. Taxonomy (GTDB): domain Bacteria; phylum Pseudomonadota; class Alphaproteobacteria; order Rhizobiales; family Xanthobacteraceae; genus PALSA-894. The sequence goes on along the minus strand of JAXDOA010000078.1, from coordinate 912 downwards.
GCCCATGCACACGCCGGTGTTGCCGCCCATGAACGGCTTGACGCCGAACGGCCGGTAAAGCTCGTCCCACAGCGCCTGCCCGCCGCCGGCCTCGACCCAGGCGACGTGCTCGTTCGGCGTGAGCCCGAACGGCACCGTGGTGAAGAAGTTCGCGGCAGGCATCTTCCCCTGCCAGAAGAACGCAGCCGTGTGGCCGATCTCGGCGACGCCGCCGCCGACCGCGTCGAGCACCTCGAAGGCCGGCACCACTTCGCCCGCCGCCGAGACTGAGATTTGCAGGCGGCCGCCGGAGAGCACCGCGATGCGCTCAGCGACGCGCTCGGCCGACATCCCGGGGCCGGGCAGGCGCTTGGGCCACGAGGTCACCATGCGCCAGCGTTTGGTCTGCGCGCGCGCGATGGACGGGGCGGCGAGCGCCGGCGCGAGCACGGCGGTGCGAACGAGGTTGCGGCGTGTGAGCTTGGGCATGCGTGCCTCCTACCACCAGGCGTGGAAATGATGCACCGGGCCGTGGCCGCGGCCGATGGTGAGCTCGTCCGCGGCGGCAATCGCGGCGGTGACGTAGGCCTTCGCGTCCGCCACCGCCTCGGCGAGGCGCAGGCCCTTGGCGAGCCCAGCCGCAATCGCCGAGGAGAGCGTGCAGCCGGTGCCGTGCGTGTTCTTCGTGTCGATCTTCTGCGCCGTGAAGCGCGCTTGCGCCGATGGCGTGACCAGGAGGTCGGTCGCGTCGGCACGCTGCGCGTGGCCGCCCTTGATCAGCACGGCTTTTGCGCCGATGGCGAGCAGCGCCTGCGCTTGTGCGCGCATCTCGTCCTCGTTTTGCGCGAGCGGCGTGGCGGTCAAGGCTGCCGCCTCGTGCAGGTTCGGCGTCACCACCAGCGCGCGCGGAATCAGCTCGTTGCGCAGCGCGGT
>JAXDOA010000077.1:0-3526 GCA_034669125.1 Hyphomicrobiales bacterium | reverse complement strand
CGGTACGAAGGAATCTCGGTCTGCTCGGAGATGATGCGGGTCGCAAGCTGCTCGGCGGACATTTCGAGCGAGAAGAACCCGACGATGCCGCCATTGACGCTTTCGGTGCGCCCGTCGGGCCGCACCTCGCCGCGCCAGGCCTTCGCGATGTTGTAGGCGATGTTGGTGGCGAGCGCCGTTTTGCCCATGCCGGGACGGCCCGCGAGGATCACGAGGTCGGACGACTGCAGGCCGCCCATCATGCGGTCCATGTCGGCAAGGCCGGTCGCAAGCCCCGACAGCTTGCCGTCGCGCTGATAAGCGCGCGCCGCCATGTCGACCGCGGTGGTCAGCGCGGTCGCGAAGCGCTGGAAGCCGCCGTCGTACCGGCCGGTCTCGGCGATTTCATAAAGCCGCCGCTCGGCATCCTCGATCTGGTCGCGCGGCGCGAGATCGACCGGCGCGTCATACGCCACATTGACCATGTCCTCGCCGATGATGATCAGGGTGCGGCGGATGGCGAGATCGTAGATCGTGCGGCCGTAATCCTCCGCATTGATGACGGTGGTGGCTTCGGCGGCGAGGCGCGCGAGGTATTGGCTTGCGGTCAGGCCCGCGACGTCGAGATCGGGCGGCAGGAAGGTCTTGAGCGTAACGGGGCTTGCGACCTTGCCGGCGCGGATCAGGCTGGAGGCAAGCTCATAGATCTTCTGATGAATCGGCTCGAAGAAATGCACCGGCTCGAGGAAGTCGGAAACGCGATAGAAGGCCTCGTTGTTGACGAGGATAGCGCCCAGCAGCGCCTGTTCCGCCTCGATGTTGTGCGGAGCAGCGCGAAAGACAGGTGTGTTCTCGGGCGCGGACCTCCGCGCCGTTTGGTCGACTGCCATGTTGATGAACGCACTCGTGTGCTAACCGGATTTGCGTCTTAGCATCGTGTTGGCGCGGTGGCGAACAACAGAATCGCCCAGATACCGTTGTCCACGATTCCCACCGGGATTCGCTTTTGCAATCCGAATCTCACAATCGCTCTTGACGGATTTGTGTCCGGCGCGTTGGAAACTATTCGCCCGCGAGCCGCAACGGCGGGCGGCTTCCGCTTTCCAGCCCGCGCAGGTGCGCTTCCTGATGCGTGATGTAGTCGCGCGTGATGGGAACCGCACCTTGCCGTTTGGCAAGTTGCAACTGGAAGACCATCATGCCCTGCTCGCGGAACGTCATCTCGGACGCCGCGAGATAGAACTCCCACATGCGCACGAAGCGCGCGTCGTAGACTTTTTCCAGGTCCTCGCGGTGTGCGAGGAAGCGCTCGCGCCAGTGCTTCAGCGTTTCGGCATAGTGCAGCCGGAGAATCTCGATGTCGGTGACCAGGAAGCCGGCGCGTTCCACCGCAGGCAGGACTTCAGACAGTGCCGGGATATAGCCGCCCGGGAAGATGTACTTGTTGATCCACGGATTGGTGATGCCGGGGCCCTCGGAGCGGCCGATCGAGTGCAGCAGCATCACGCCGTTGTCGTCGAGCAGCTTCGCGCACGTGTGGAAGAACACATCGTAGAAGCCGACGCCGACGTGTTCGAACATGCCGACCGACACGATGCGGTCGAAACGTTCGTCGACATCGCGGTAGTCCTGCAGCCGGAACTCGATGCGGTCGCTCAGCCCCTTCTCGTCGGCGCGCTGGCGCGAGAGCGCGAACTGCTCCTGCGACAGCGTGATGCCGGAGACGCGTGCGCCGCAGATCTCGGCCAGGTAAAGGCCAAGGCCGCCCCAGCCCGATCCGATGTCGAGCACCCGCTCGTTGGGCTTGACCAGCAGCTTCGCCGCGAGATGGCGCTTCTTGGCGAGTTGCGCGTCATCGAGCGACTGCTCTGGATGTTCGAAATAGGCGCAACTGTACTGCCGGTCAGCGTCGAGGAAGAGGGAGTAGAGCCGCCGGTCCAGGTCGTAATGATGCGCGACATTCTTGCGTGCGCGCGTCGGGCGGTTGAACTGCGCGAGCCGCCGCCAGAGATAACGGGCGAGCCATTGCAGCCGCCCCCAGAACGGTGGCTTGCCGCTATGATCCTGCGACATTGCGAGATGGAGGAATTCGGCGATCGAACCTTGCTCGATCACCAGCGTACCGTTCATGTAGGTTTCGCCGACGGCAAGCTCGGGGTCGAGCAGTACGCCCCACTGAGCGGTTCGTGTGGTAAAACGGACGGCGATCGGCTCGCCGGTCCCGTCGCCGAATTCCATCACGGTCCCGCCCGCCGTTGTCAGACGCAGCGTTCCGTGCCGGAAGAACGACCGCAACACCACTTGCAGCACGCGATCCATGATGACCGCTCCAACACACAAACTCCGCCCGACCTTGCGGCCGCGGCGGAGTGGCTTGGAATCACAGCCGCGAGTACCGTAAGGACTGACAGCCTGCTTCGAGCAGCAGGTGAGCAACGGGCAGCATCACCATTAAAACAAAGTTCCAATCTATCGGCAATCGGATCATGGCGGGACGTTGTTCAAATTTGCTCCCACCGGTCGAAGAATGCGCTAAACCTTAGTGCGGGGTGGTCTGGACGCCGCGTGCCGGACCTCTTGAACGCAGACTGGAGATTCAAGTGTCCGGTTCCGGACAGATAACTTTGATCGGAGTGCTGCTGGCGGCGGGAATCGGGATCGCGGGAGTGCATGCCCAGACGGTTCTCGGCGATCCGCGCGATGCGGCGCGCACCTTCGCGTCGAATTGTTCGGCATGCCACAAAAGCCCGCGCGGCCTCGCCAAGAGCGGGCAGGTCGCGGGATTCCTGCGGCAGCACTACACCACGGGTGCCGAAATGAGCGCCGCCATGGCGGCGTATCTGGTGGCCGCGGGAAGTGCACCGGCTGAAAAGAAGGGGCCCTCGACGGCCGCCGATGGCACGGCCGCGAAGACCAAGGGCAAGAAGCAGGACCAGCTCGCCGCGCAATCCCCGGCGGACGCCGCGGAGGCGTTGCAGCAGCGCACTCTGCGCGGCAAGCAGCGGCCGACCAAATCGCATGACGAGGCAGCGCCAGCGCACGTGGCCCCACCCGCCGAAGAGACCAAGCAGGCTGCCGCCGCCGCCGTAACGCCCGCGGCTGAGCCCGCGCCCGTTTCCGCGCCACCGGCGCAGCCGGCGCCGATGGTGCTCGATATCCCGCTGCCGCCGATGCCCGACGCGCCGCCGTCGGACCTGACTCAGTCGGTCTTCGCGTCCTCGCCCTTGCCCTGATCCGGCGTCTCTTCGGGCTTCTCGAAGAATGCGGCGGCCGCCTCCGCGGCGATCTCGGCTTCCTCGTCGGCCTGCTCGCGGCGCTGCGTCATGTTCTCGCCGCGCGCCTGCCGCTCGGCCTCGTCGGCATTGCGCGCCACGTTCATCGTGATCGTGACTTCGACTTCCGGATGGAGCGCGACCGGCACCGTGTGCAGGCCGATCATCTTGATCGGCGCATGCAGCGCGATCTGGTTGCGCGTGACCGTGAACCCGCCGTCGACCAGACTGGTCACGATGTCGCGCGGCGAAACCGACCCGAACAATTGGCCCGT
>JAXDOA010000076.1:0-5168 GCA_034669125.1 Hyphomicrobiales bacterium | reverse complement strand
CGCTGCCGTGGTGGGCGGCCGACGCGATCTACCGGCTGACTGGTAGCGTGAGCGCGGTGTACTTGCTCGGGCCCTTATCGGCGGTCGCCTGCATGGGTGCGGTGTGGCTGCTCGGCCGCGACATCGTGGGTGGCTTTCAGGCGCTGATCGCGGTGCTGGCGCTGGAAGGCATCCACTTTTTCAATTTCTCGGTGCCGAAGTTCGCGCACGACCAGATGCAGTTGCCATTCTGGGCGCTGACCGGGCTGTTTCTTTATCGCGCCCTCACGCGCGAACGCGTTTTCGACTGGCTCGCCGCCGGGGCCGCGCTGGCGTTGTGCTTCTGGTCCAAATACGCCGCCTTCGCGCTCGCCGGCAGCATCGCGCTGTTCATGCTGTTCGATCCCGCGGCGCGGCGCACCTTGCGCACGCCCGGCCCGTGGCTGATGGCGCTCGCATTTCTGGTGGTGATCGCGCCCAATCTCAAATGGCTGGTCGAGACCGGCTTCATGCCGCTGCGCTATGTCGATGCGCGCGCCAGGATGGCGACGCAATGGTACCATGTGCTCACGTTTCCGCTGCAGTGGACGGCGAGCCAGCTGTTCTTTCTCGCGCCCGCCATCGGCCTGATGACGCTCGCGCTGGCCGGCGGGGCGCGTGCTCCCGTGCCGTCGGATGCGAACGCGGCGTTCGCGCGGCGCTATCTCGCCATGCTGGCGCTCGGGCCGTTCGCCATCACCACGCTGATTGCGCTGGTGGCCGGCCGCCTACCGGTCGCGATGTGGGGCTACCCGCTCTGGTCGTTCGCGCCGCTCGCCGCGATCGTCTGGTTCGGGCCGGTGAGCGCGCCGCAACAGGTGCGCCGCTTCGCCGCCGGCTTCGTTGCGGTCTTTCTCGCGATGCCGCTGGCCTACACGGTGGTCGAAGGACTGGAGCCGGTATGGCGCGACCGCCCCAAGGCGACGCAGTTTCCCGGCCGCCTGCTGGCCGAAACCGTCACGCAGCGCTGGCGCGAAAAATTCGGCAGCGCGCTGCCCTATGTGGGCGGCGGCGAATTCGCCACCAACAACATCGCGGTCTATTCGCCCGACCGCCCCCGGGTGATCGTGCATGCCGATCGCGCCATCAGCCCGTGGGTCGATCGCGACGCGCTCAAGCGCCGCGGCGCCGTGCTGGTGTGGGAAGACGGCCAGATCGACGCGGCGGCGCTTGCGCAGCTGCGCATCGATTACCCCGGCCTCGACGTGCAGCCGCCGCTCACGCTGCCGCGCCAGAGTTTTGTGGCGCGCGAAAGCCTGCGGCCGGTGCGGGTGCACTACGCGATTGTCCCGCCCCGGCCGTAGGATGCCGTTAGGGCGAAGCGACCGCCTCGCCGATCTCGACTTTCAGGGTCCGGAGGAGTGCAGTTTTACTGGACCGGCGCGCTGTTGGAACCCGGCACGCTGCCCGGCGTCATGATCGGGACGTTGTTCAGCGCGGGTGGCGCGCGGTAGCTGGCGGTGGTGTAGCGCGTGCTGGCGGTATTGAAGATGAACAAGCCACCGCAAATGATGATGACACCGACCAGCATAGCGATCAGGGTGAGGTCGCGCTGCTCCTCGGCCGCGGGACCAACCGTCTCGTTGCGATCATCGACCATGACGCACCTCCCTTTGAGAGCGAAGGATAACGGCCGACCGCCTCCCGAGTTCCCGCCGGCGCCACGTGCCGCAGCAGGCGCGCACGCAGCCGAAAACGGCCCGGTCCGTTCAGACCAGGCCGTTTCGACGCGCCGGAAAGCGAAGTTACTTTTTGGTCTCGGCCGGCGGCGCACCGGTCGGGGCCTGGGCCGGCGTCGAGCTATCCTTGCCCTGCGCGGTGCCGGACACCGGAGCCGTCGTCATCGCGCCACCGGCCGTGCCGGATTTCGCCTGGCCCGGAGTCACCGCTTCATTGGTGCCGGCCCGTGGGTTCGCGCCCGGGCTCGACGGATTCTGGTCGGCGCCCTTGTTGATGCGGTCCGGATTCGTGTCCGCGCCGGCGCCGCCGCCGCTCGCCTGGGCCATCGCTACCGTGGCGCTGCCCGCGATAAAGGCCGCAGCCAGAATTGTCGTCAGGGTTTTCATGTCGCCTTCTCCTGGTTATGAACGCGCGGGGACGCGTCATGAAGCAAACGGCTGAGCGGCGCCTGCGTTCCGAAGTTCCAAGCCACATGGTTCGCGTGCCACATGGAACGCGGAACCAGCGTCACATCGGCTCTAGTTGGCGAGCCGCAGGCCTTGCAGCCGAATGATGCCGTCAGGATGCGGCACGATGCCGGTGAGCTTGCCGCTCGCGCCCCAGAACCATTTCAGGTGATAGAGAAAGAGATACGGCCGCGCCGGCAGGTAGATCGCGGCGGCCTCGGCGTAAAGACGCGCGCGCGTCGCAGTGTCGGTCGTTGCGCGGGCGCGGCCCAGGATTTCGTCGAGCTTCGGCTCGCAATACTTGCCGTAATTGACAAAGCCGTCGCACGCGACCCAGATCGAGATGTTGGCATCCGGGTCCGCGCGGCCGCTCCAGATCAGCAGCGACAGTTCGTAGTCACCCTTGTTGATGCGCGCGAGCAAGGTCGCGGCTTCGGTCACATTGATCTTGACGTCGAAACCCGCTTCGCCCGCCATCGCCTGGATGATCTGCGCCACGCGTGCATCGAGCGGATCGGACCCGATCAGGAAATTCACAGCTACGCGCCCTGCCCCGCTTGTCGCAACGAGTGCCTTGGCGCGCGCAAGATCGCGCACCGGCAGCGGGAACGCGGCGGCGTGAAACGCGGTGCCGGGCGCCTCCGGCTGGTTGCTCGGGATAAAGGCGCCGTCGAACGCCACCTGATTGATGATGGCGCGATCGAGCGAAAGCTCGAACGCCTCGCGCAGCTTAGGATTGCTGCCGAGCGGCGTCTTCGCCGCGCCCCGCGTCGTGTTGATCGACAGCACGCGATAGCCGAGCGACGGGCTCTCGTAGAGCTTGAGGCGCGCATTGCCGCGCACGACGCCAAGATCGGTCGGCGAAACGCGCTCGGTCAACTGAAACGTCCCCGCCTGCAGGTTGGAGAGGCGCACGGTGTCGTCGGGAATCGGCAGATAGACCACGCGGTCGATCTCGACCGCGGCGGCGTTCCAGTAGCGATCGAACTTCTCGAACACGAGACGGTCCTGCGGCACCCACTCGACGATCCGGTATGGCCCGGCGCAGACCGGGCGCGTCGCCAACCGGTCGCCTTGTTCGCGCGCGGCCTTGGGCGAGACCATCATGCCGGCGCGATCGGCCAGCTGCGCCAGCAACGGCGCGTTCGGCTCGGAGAGGTCGAGGCGCACCGTGAGCGGATCGACAACGGTGACGGCCTTGACCGGCTTCAATTCGGTCTGGCGGCGCGACGGCGCCGTCCGGTAGCGCTCGAGGTTGAGCCGCACCGCCTCGGCGTCGAGCGGCTCGCCATCGTGAAAGGTGACGCCGGCGCGCAGCGTGATTGTCAGCGAGAGGCCGTCCGCGCCCCATGACCATCCGGTCGCGAGCTGCGGCACAAAATTGAGCCTGGCGTCGGTGTCGATCAGTTTGTCGCAGACCGCCGCCATGACGACGCGGTCGACGAAGCTCACGCTGAGCGAGGGATCGAGCGTCGCGGGATCGGCCTGCAGCCCGATGCGCAGGGTTTGCGCTTGCAGGGGCGTGGCGCAGGCGAGAGCGGCGACGATGAACGCGCGCGGGAGCATGGGGACTCCATTACCTGTAGGGTGGGTTGAGCGTAGCGAAACCCACCGCCGCGCACGATAAGGAATGATGGGTATCGCTCAACCCATCCTACGCGCTCCTACTTCTTGTCGGCGGCGGACGCCGGCGGGGTATCAACCGGCTTGTTCTTCGTATCGGCAAGCCTTCGCGCTTCCGACTCTGTGATGTTCAGCAGCCGGGTCCAATATTGGACTTCGCGCTTTCGTTGCCAGTTCTTGGACCTGACGATGACGCGTTCCTCTCCCATGGCACCGCTTCTAGCTGCCTTTCGACATTCAGGTCGCCGCTGCCGGGAGCCTTGAACGTTTGTTGTTGCAAGCCACCAGGGCAATCAGCCGTCGATCCCATGTACGCGCTCCAGGGCCGCATGTTTCATCACCGTCTTCACACGATCCAACACAGAGGCGAGAGCCCCAATGACTTCGGCTTCACGACGGCGCGACCGGGGATCGTCTTCGAGAAACATTTTGCGAAGGGCTCGATGCATCAGCGGGATGCTTCGTGGCGGGGCTTTTCGGTCCCCCCACGCGGAAGATCTAATAGGATCGCGCCAGCGCACCAGCGCAGTATTGCGCCGCGATCCGCGCACGCCCGCCTGATTTTCCTTTTGGTTGCTTTGCCCTCGATAGCAATTATAGTGATGCGTCTGCACCATAGAACCACGGGGAAACAAATGCGCAAGGCATTGCTTATCGGCCTCGCCGCCGCGACGCTCGCGATCGCACCGGCGCAAGCCCAGAACCTGACCTCCTTCTTTCGGAACGCCAACCTGGCCCCGCTCGCGCAAAGCCCGATGGTGTTGAACCTGGTCGCGCAGAGCACCAGCAAGACGCCGCAGGCGAACGTCAATGCGTACAACGATTTCTACCTGATCAACGGACCCGGCAAGCGGGCGGTGCGTTTCAACGCGAACCTGCAGAATCTCGGCCAAGCCCCGCTCCCCGGCTGGATCGGGGTCCTGCAGTATTCCAACCACGAGATCCTCACCGACATCCAGTTCGGATTCCAGCAGGTCAAGGCGCACTACAACATGCCGAACGCGCGCGCCGCGCGCGTCACCGTCTACAAGACGATCAATACCCATCAGCTCGTCTACGACTACGTGGTGCAAACCTCTTCGCCGGTCAGTTGCCGCGAGTATCTCTACACGCCCGCGACCGGCGGATACCAGCTTGGCATGGTCACGCGCTGCTACTTCACCCTGCCAACCGCTTTGGGGCAAACCAGCGCAGGCCACGCGCCGTAGGATTGGCTCGCGGGGTGTGACGCCGCAGACTTCGTGGGGCGCAATAGCGAAAGCGTATTGCGCCGCGCTGTTCGCCATGACGGCGGATTGCGAGGCGTTACGCCGCCCTGACGACCGCGCGAGTCCCGCCGCTGTCGCCACATTGATCACCAAGTAGCCCGCATGTGCGAAGCGACATGCGGGAATTGGCCAA
>JAXDOA010000075.1:0-2972 GCA_034669125.1 Hyphomicrobiales bacterium | reverse complement strand
CTGCGCTGGAATTTTCCGGCGTCTGGTTCCTCAATGGTTCCTATCAATGGGGCTGCACATCGTACGCGCGCGATGACGACGCGCCCTGGCTGGTGCGTACGCTCGACTGGCCGTTTCCGGGATTGGGCCGGCATGTCGAGGTTGCCCGCATGGCGGGCAGCGCGGGTGAATATCACTCCGTGACCTGGCCCGGCTTCGTCGGCGTGCTGACCGGCATGGCGCAGGGCCGTTTCGCAGCCGCAATCAACCAAGCGCCGATGTGGCGGCGCACGCGGCATCCCTGGCTGCGGCCACTCGACATGCTGGCGAACGCTGCCACCACGTGGCCGCTTCGTCACATGCCGCCGGACCAGTTGCTGCGCGAGGTGTTCGAGACCGCGCCGGACTTTTCCGCCGCGCGGCGGCGGCTCGAGACGACGCCGATCGCGCGTCCCGTGATCTATACGTTGGCGGGCTGCGAGCCGGGCGAACGCTGCGTGATCGAGCGCACGGTCGATCGTTATGCGACGCGGCTCCAAGACACCGGTGCGGCGAATGACTGGCTCGCCGCCACCGAGCCATGGGAAGCGCGCATGGGCGGCGACAAGCTGTTCGTCTGGAATTACCTCGAGGCGGGCGCGAACAGCCGCGAGCGCCGTGAAGCGCTGACGGCGTGGAACGAGCCGTTCGGCGGACAGTTCGGCTGGGTCGTGCCGCCCGTTCTCAACCGTTACACCCGCATCGCGGTCGAGATGTGCGCCGCGCGGGGACTGCTGCGTGTGACGGGCTACGAGACCGTACCCGGGTTCGACCTGCCGCAGGCGGTCACGCTGCCGTGCGAGGTGCGTGCGCGCGCCGAAACCCTTTCCCCCGCATTAGCGTCCTGAGACACCACACGCGATCAGTTGGCATCCTGATCCGGCACCACGGTCATGCCGCGTTGCAGCAGCACGTGCCGGACCCACAAGGTGCTGACGAACTCCACGATGCCTGTCGCGATCAGCAAGGCCAGCGCGTTGATCTGGAATCCCGACAGTTGCAAATAGGCGATCACCCAAAGGACGCCGATCACGATGCCGGTCATCACCGGCGCGATGGCGAGCACCGCGCCGATCACGCCGGCGGCCCGCACACGCAAGGCGGTGTCGAGCAGCAGCCAGAGCTGGACCGTGATGTAGCCGAGCGAAAACCAGCCGGGCAAACTCCAGATCCAGTTCTGGCCCTCGGCCGGCGTATAGTTCGGCATGTACTTGAAGAACAGGAACGCGAGCACCGAAACGCTGAGCGTCAGGATGATGCTCGCCGTTTCGGTTGAGATGTGACGCCGGGCCGGCCTGGACATCCATTCCTCCAATGCGCAATCCGGCTTCCGGATTCGCATTGGAGGTTAGCGCATTTTGGCCGCGTCGGCATCGGTGTAACGCGGCGCGGCAGGCTATGCGTGGTCCTTGCGCCGGCCGGGGAACAGGGATGCGGGGAAGTCCGCCGCGTAGCGTTGCGCCCTTGCCTTCGGCTCGAGGAATTTCGGACTGCCGCCGTCCGGCTCGACCACCTTGCGATAGAGGTGCCAGGTGGCGTGCCCGAGGACCGGCATCACCACGGCCAGCCCGAAGAAGGCCGGCAGCGAGCCGATCAGCAGCAGCGCCGCGACGATCAGGCCCCACACCGCCATGGTCACCGGGTTCGCCAGCACGGCGCGCACCGAGGTCAGGATCGCGATCGCGACGCCGACGTCGCGATCGAGCAGCAGGGGAAACGATACGACCCCAAGGGTCAGCACCAGCACGGCGAACAGGAAGCCGATGCCGTTGCCGAGGATGGTCAGCATCCAGCCTTCCGGGGTGGTGAGCACCTGCCGGATGAAGTCCGGCGCCGAGGCGGAGGCTGCCGGCGCATAACCGAAGGTCGCCACATAGATCGCCTGCGCGACCGCGATCCAGACGAGGAAGATCGCGACCAGCAACAGGCCGAGCACGATGATCGCGCCGAGCGAGGGCGAGCGGAAGACGTCAAGCGCGTGCTTCCACGATACGTCGAGCCCCTGTTCGCGCCGCCGGCTCATCTCGTAGAGGCCGAGCGCGGCGAGCGGACCCAGCAGCGCGAAGCCGGCCGCGAGCGGAAACAGCAGCGGCAGCACGTTCGCGCCGAGCACGAGCCGGAAAATCACAAACCCGACCACCGGATAGATGAGGCAGAGAAACACCGCGTGGCTCGGCATCGCGCGAAAATCGTCCCAGCCGCGCGCGAGCGCGTCCTGCAGATCCGCGATGCCGATTTTGCGAACTTTCGGGTGGGCCTGGGTGAGGCCTTCGCCCACAATCACGTGCGATTGCGCCATGGTCGTCCCTCCGCTGTACAGCGGCCGCGAGACGACGTGGACACCCCCCTTGCCGGTCACGCCGAACGCGACCCGCTTGATGGCACGCACCATAGCGTATCGCGTGTCAGGCGACCAGCGCAGTGCGCGTCGCTCGGCAGAACGCGATCGCATCCAGGAGCTGCTCGCGGCTGAACGGCTTGCGCAGGCAGCAGGTGGCGCCGTAGTCCATCGCGGTGCGGAAGAAATCCGTATCGACGAAGCCGCTGCCCGACGCGTAGCCCGACATCGTGATGATTGGTACGTCGGGCGCATCGGCGCGAAACACCTTGATGGTTTCCAGCCCGTTCATCCCCGGCATGAAGATGTCGACGATCAGAAAGTCGAAGGTGAAGGCCTCGATCGCCTCGACGGCCGTGTGCCCGCTTTCGGCAACGATGACGCGGTAGCCTTCCTGGCGCAGCAGCATTGCGAGCGCGTCGCGCACGGGTTGCTCGTCGTCGACCACCAGAATGCGTTCGATGCGGTCCATCACGCGCCTCTTCTGCGCCGGGGAAAAACCGGCGAGATGCCGAAATGATAACGCAAAGGGTCCGGGCGCGGTTCGCGGCGACTCGACCCTTTCGACCGAGACGATTCTTTGAATCACGCCAGCGTGAAACTGTCGAGCGGATAA
>JAXDOA010000074.1:0-7841 GCA_034669125.1 Hyphomicrobiales bacterium | reverse complement strand
GCAAGGCTTCGGCGATCACGCGCGCGCGCTGCTGGCGCCGGGCGCGGATCGCACGGACTATCTCGGCCACGTGTCGCACAAGAAGCTGAAAGAGCTGGGCCGCCAGCGGCGGCGGCTGGACGAGAAGGGCGCAGTGACATTCGTATCGGCGCACGAGGCAGCAGCGATTGCGCCTGCGCTCGCCGACTACCTGATGCTCGAGGCATCGGGCTGGAAAGGCCGTGCCGGCACGGCCGCACGGCAGAACGCCGACGTGCTGCATTTCGTGCAAAGCGCCATCGCTGCGCTTTCCGCCGAAGACCGCGTGCGGATCGACCGGTTGACGCGCGGCGCCATGCCGCTTGCAGCCGCCATCACGCTGCGTGCCGGCAACTGCGCCTGGTTCTGGAAAATCGCCTACGACGAGGATGCGGCGCGCGCGTCGCCCGGCGTCCAGCTTTCGGTCGATCTGACGAACCGGCTTCTGGCCGACGAAAGCCTCAGCCGCATCGACAGCTGCGCCACCGCCGATCACCCGATGATCGGTCATCTGTGGCGCGAGCGCCTCGCGCTCACCGATCTGCTGATCGCGCCGGGCAGCGCCTCGCTCATGTCATTTCACGTCGCGCGTCCTCTCGAAGCGCTACGCCGCGCCGCCATCTCGACGGCAAAGCGCATGCGCGATCGCGCACGCGGATGATTATTGATCCCGCAACAGCCGCCGGATGATCTTGCCGGTGGTCGTCATCGGCATTTCGTTGATGAAGGCGACCTCGCGCGGATATTCATGCGCCGACAATTTCGTTTTCACGAAATCGCGCACTTCGCCCGCCAGCGCGTCCGAACCCTCGTAGCCGGGCTTGAGCACGATGAACGCCTTCACGATCTCGGTGCGCACCGCATCCGGCTTGCCGACCACGGCCGCAAGCGCGACCGCCGGATGCTTGATCAGGCAATCCTCGATCTCGCCCGGCCCGATGCGATAGCCGCTCGACGTGATCACGTCGTCGTCGCGCCCAACGAAGGTGATGTAGCCCTCGTCATCGACGCTGCCCTGGTCGCCGGTCGTCATCCAGTCGCCGATGAACTTCTGCTCCGTCGCCTCGGGCCGTCCCCAGTACTCGAGGAACATCACCGGGTCCGGCCGCTTCACGGCGATCTGCCCGAGCTCGCCCGCGTCCGCGCGCGATCCGTCCGGGCGGATCACCGCGACGTCATGGCCCGGCACCGGCTTGCCGATCGAACCCGGCTTCGACACCCCGATCATCGCGCACGAGGAGAGCACGAGGTTGCATTCGGTCTGGCCGTAGAACTCGTTGATGGTGAGGCCGAACGCCTCGCGGCCCCACTCGTAGGTCTCGGCGCCAAGCGACTCGCCGCCCGACCCGAGCGTGCGCAGGCGGATGTCGTGGCGGCCCTTCGGCGAGCGCGCCGAGCGCAGCATGCGCAGCGCCGTCGGCGGGATGAAGGCGTTGCGCACGCCGGTCTTTGCGAGCAGCGCGAAGGCTTCCTCCGGATCGAACTTCTCGGACTTGCGCGCCACCACGGCAACGCCGTGATGCAGGCTCGGCAGGAGACAATCCAGCAATCCGCCGGCCCACGCCCAATCCGCCGGCGTCCAGAACCGGTCGCCCGCTTGCGGAAAAAACTCATGCGGCATCTCGATGCCCGGCAAATGCCCGAGCAGCACGCGATGGCCGTGCAACGCGCCTTTCGCTTGGCCCGTGGTGCCGGAGGTGAAGATCATCAGCGCGGGATCGTCTGGCGTGGTGGCGGCAGGCATAAAGGTGCTGCGGCCACGCGCAACCGTCTCATGGAAGCCGCGCGCGCCTTCGTCCGGTCCGTCGATCGAAAGAACAAGCGAGAGGTCCGGCAACTCGCCGCGGATCTGGTTGAGTTTCGCCAGCCCCTGCGCGTTGGTGATGACCGCCTTCACGCCGGCGTTCGCCAGCCGGTAGCTCAGCGCGTCGACGCCGAACAGAATGGCAAGCGGCACCGCGACCGCGCCGAGCTTGTAGATCGCGATGTGGCCGGCGGCGGCTTCCGGCGTTTGCGGCAGCAGCATCGCGACGCGGTCGCCGCGCTTCACCTCGTACGCCGCAAGCGTGTTGGCGAGGCGGTTCGAGGTCTCGCGCAGCCACCCGTAGCTGATGTTTTCGGTGCTGCCGTCGGCGCGCACGTTGAGGATCGCGAGCCGATCCGGGTCCTGCGCGGCCCATTTGTCGCAAACATCGACGCCGATGTTGTAGCGGGCAAGCTTCGGCCAGCGAAATTCGCCGTAAAGCCTGTCGTAGTCGTGGATGGGTGGAAGCATGAAAAATCCCGGCTGGCGTGGCGAAACTAGTGAGGCTATGAGCATCGCGCAACACGGGGGACGAAACGCGCATGGCCAAGCCGATCCAGATCCGCATGGGGGGCTATGGCCCCGCCACCACGGGCTTTTCCAAGTCTCTGAAATTCATCGGCGACCGCCTGGCGCAGCAGTTCGGCGACCGGATCGACGTGAAGTACGTCTGGAACATCATGGATTTCGGCTATCGCGCCGAGGAGATTCTTTGGCTGGTCGAGAGCGGCGTACTGACGCTTGGTTATCAGTCCTCGAGCTACCTGACCGACCGCGTGCCGGAGCTCGGCTTCGTCGACCTGCCGTTCCTGTTCTCGGACAACGACACCGCGCGCGCGGGCGTCGACGGCAAGCTCGGGCAATTCCTGGCGCAGAAGATCGAGGAACGGGTGAACTACCGCATCCTCGGCTGGTACGAGAACGGCTTCCGCCAGATCTCCAACAAGCTGCGGACAGTGCGCACCCCCCCCGACCTGACCGGCATGCGCATCCGCGTGCTGCCGAGCGAGGTGCAGGGGCGCACGTTCGAACTGCTCGGCGCAGTACCGCTGCGCTGGGATTTGACCGAGGCGATCGCCGCCATCAAGGCCGGCACCATCGACGCGCAGGAAAATCCGTTCGCCAACACGGTGACCTACCACGTGCACAAGTTTCACCGCTATCATTCGGTGACGAACCACTTCTACATCTCGCGGCCGATCTTCCTGCATCGAGACACATTCGACGCGTGGCCGAAGGATTTACAGGATGCGATGCGCGAGGCCGTCGCGGCATCGGTCACCTATCAACGCGGGCTTGCGATCGAGGAAGACAAGAGTGCGCGCCAGGCGATTGTCGATCAGGGCTGCGACATTGCAGAGCTCACGGCGCAAGAGCACGCGGCGTTTGCAAATGCCGTGCAGCCGCTTTGGGCCGACGCGCAGAAGATGTACGGCAAGGAGATGTTCGCGCTGGTACCGAACTAGCTGCGCTTCTCGTCCGGTGCGGCAAGTATCAGCGTCCAGAACACCTTGTACTTCGACTTCGGCGAATAGATCGCCGCGATGCCCATGCGGGTCACGCCCTTGTTGAGCATGTTGGCGCGGTGCGGCGGCGAATCGCGCCAGCCCGAGAACGCTTCGGCGAGCGTGTGATAGCCGGCCGAGATGTTCTCTACCGCCACCTTGGCGTCGAAGCGCGAGCCGCGGATGCGCTGGTTGAACGCCTTGCCGACGTCGTGATCGAGCTTGTCGCGCGCCGCCATGTTGCGCGAATGTTCCTCGGCCAGCTTCATCAGGTCGGGATCGATGGTCACGGCGCCGAGCCCGTTGTTGCCGCGGTAGCCGGAAATCATCGACTGCGCGGCGGCCGGATCGAGCTGCCCGCCTTGGGCGAGATTGCGGTAGAAGCTCGGCTGGCCCGCCGCCGACGGCGGCGGCGCATCGCTCGCGCAGCCGGAAAACCCGAGCAGCGCCAGCGCCGTCGCGATGCGCAGCACACATTCGGCGATCAGCGCACCGGTCATCCGTGTTCCCCGTTGAAATCCCCACCGGCGATAACGCCGCGAAATGGTAACTGAAAGATGAATGCGGCGAAGATTGGCCTTGTCATCGCCGGGCATAGCCCGTCGAAGACGGGCGTAAACGCCTGGTGCCCGGCGATCCCGCTTAGGCGGGTTCGAAACGCGATCAATCGGGATCACCGGGTCTCGCCGCTTCGCGGCGGCCCGGTGATGACGAAACAGGGGAGTTGCCACCAACCAACCGCACATCCTGCGGCGGCGTCATGTCGATCCCGGCGGCGCGGAACTCGCGCAGGATCGTAACCTGGATATCGCTCTTGATCCTGCCGCGATCGGCGAGGTTCGGCACGATGCAGAAGATCTCGAACACCACCGAGCTGGCGCCGAACTCGGAGAGCAGCACGGCCGGTGGCGGCTGCTGCAGCACGCCCGGATGCCGTGCCACACAGGCGTTGAGCGTGTCGAGCACCTTGTCGGGATCGCAGTCGTAGGACACCGCGACCTTGATGTTGATCCGGCCCAGCGTGTTGGCGTGCGTCCAGTTCTTCACCACGCCGGTGATCAGTTCCGAGTTCGGGATGATGACGCTCGCCTTGTCGAAGGTCTCGATTTCGGTCGCCCGCACGCTGATGCGGCGCACGAAGCCTTCGTCGCCCTTGACCACGATCTGATCGCCGACGCGGATCGGCCGCTCGGTCAGCAGGATCAGGCCGGAGACGAAATTGGAGACGATCGACTGCAGTCCGAAGCCGATGCCGACCGAGAGCGCGCCGGCGACCAGCGCGATCTTCTGCGGATCGATGCCGATTTCGCCGAGCGCGACGACGATCGCGATGATGATGCCGACATAACCCAGGATGGTCACGATCGAGAGCTGCAGGCTCGACTCGAGTGCGGTGTGCGGCAACACCTCCTTTTCGAGCCAGCGCTGGATGAGGCGCGTGAGCACGACGACGATCAGGAAGAACGCGATGGCGCCGAACACCGCACCGAACGAGATGGTGAAATCGCCGATGCGGATACCGAACGCGGCGCCCTGCACCGCCTCGAACAGGTCCGCCGCTGCGATTTCCCAGCGCCCGACCGCGAGCGCCAGAATGATCAGCACGAACAGGGCGCGGACGATGCCGGATGTCAGCTTACCGATCAGGCCGAGCCGGCGCGGCTCGATGCCGAGCTGGCGCGCGAGCTTGCGGCCGCCGGGCGAGTCCCCCGAGAGTGTCCGGCTGATCAGCGCATCGGTGACGATCAGCAGCAGATAGAGCGTCGCGATCAGCGTGATGGTGAAGACCACACGGCCCGCCACGAAGGAGGCGAAGCTGGCGTAGCCGGCAAGCAGCGAGACCGCGATGGCGGCAACGACGAACCAGGCCAGCAGGCGCACGCCAGGAATGTGGCGCGCCGCCGCCTCATCCTCCTCGGGCTCGCGGCGCGCGACCAAGAGGTGGACCAGCAATACGGCGATGACCGCGGCAAACAACATCCGCGCGGCATCGTCCACGACGTGTGGCATGCCGGCCGCGCGATGCAGGGCGCGCAGCACGATGAACGCGCCGAACAAGCGCGCGCCCCAGGTGAGATGCTCGAACAGCCATTTGGCAGTCGCGTCGTCGAAGGATACAAGCCGGCGCGCCGGATCGTCCGGCGCGAGCACGCTGGTTGCCGCCGCGCGTGCCAGCGCCGCAATGGCGACGCCCATGATCAAGCTCGACGTGAAGCGCTCGTAGCTATCCGGAACGAGCTCGAACTGGTCCAGCAGCTCCAGGATGATGAACACGGTCAGCGGCATCGAAACCGCGCGGCGCACGAAGACCAGCAGTGCCGCAACCGCTGTGCCGTAACGCGCACCGACCCGCGCCACCATGGCGGTGCGGCGCCACCAGCGGATCAGACCGAACGCAAGCGCCGACAGCCCCGCGAACGCCAGCGCCGCAGAGAGCATGCGCGCGGGCCCGCCTTTCTCTTGCGCATAGACGAGCCACTTCTGGCCGAACTGGACGATGCGGTCGGCGTAGTCGGGCGCGGCGGCGACAACGTCGCGCCAGAAATAGGGATCGAGCACGGTCGGCGAGCGGCGGAACAACGTCTCCGCATAGGCCGACCGGCGCCGGTCGGCGAGCGCACCGGCGAGTTGCTCGGCGCGCGTTTGCAGCAGTTGCGCCTGCTTGATCGCCGCATCGATTTCGGCGCGCTGGCGCTCCAGCCGCGCGCGCTCGGCGGCGATGCCGGCGTCCTCCGGGGCAGCGTCCTTCGCGGGCGCCGGGCCGAGACCTTTCAGCCGCGCGTCGAGATCGGCCAGGCGCGGCTCGAGATCGGAGAGCTTGTCGCGCAACTGCTCGCGCAGAGGCGGCAGCCGCTGCGACAGCTCGGTGAGCGCGCGGCTGCGCAGCCCGCTGCTCCTGGCCGAGGCTTCGATCTGGTCGAGCGCGGCACGGATCGGATCGATGCCGACCAGCGGTGCCTGTTGGGCGGCGGCGAAAGAGGCAAACGCGGCCAGCGCGACCGCAAGCAGAAAGGCGCGCAGCATGGTCGCGAATCGGGACATGGCCCCTCAAGGTGTTCGCGCGCGATCTTTAGGGTGCGGCAGGCGCTGTCAAGCAGACCAATTTCGCTTGTTCGGCCCGATGCTTATTGGTCTAATCGGGCGCCGGTTGGGGGAGCCCGCATGTTCACGACGCCACGTCTGGTCGCGATCGCGCTCTGCGCGGCGCTCAATTTCGCGATCGGCAACATCGTCTATCTGGTCAAGCTGCCGATCTACCTCGACTCGATCGGCACCATTCTCTGTGCGCTGCTGATCTTCCCGGACCGGTTCGCGGCGATCGCCTGCGCGTTCATCGCGGGCTTCATCGGCGTGATCCTGAGCGGACTCGTGATCAATCCGTTCCTGCCGTGGTTCACCCTGACGGTACTGGCCATCGCGCTTGTCTCCGCGCTGCTCACCGCGCGCGCAACCGAGACATTCCGCGCGCGGCCGCTTCCCGTTCCGGCCTTCGCCGGCAAAGTGATCCTCTACGGCGCGATCACCGGCGTCGTATCGGCGATCGTCTCGGCGCCGGTCGTGGTCTATCTGTTCGGCGGTGTGACCGGCAGCGGCTCGGCCTTCGTGGTCGCGTTCTTTCTCAAAACCGGGCAGCAGCTCATGAATTCCGCGCTGCTGTCCGGCCTGACCACCGACCCGATCGACAAGACGCTGCAGGTGCTCCTCGCCGCGCTGCTCTATCGCGCGACGCCGCGCGAGTTCATCGCCATGCTGCGGCCGGCGCAATCCTCGGCCGCATGAATGACGCCGAACGGCGCAGTCATCTTCGGTTTCGTGATGATTGCCGGGGCGCTTGTTGCGCGCGACGTCGTCAGTCTCGCGGTCATTCTCGCGATCGCGCTGATTTTCGCGCTTGGCAGCAGGCGGCGGATTTGGAGCACGCTGGCGTGGTCCGGCGGCATCGTGCTGCCGCTGGCTTTGTTCATGGGGCTCGTTTGGATCGGAATCGTCGGCCGCGCGCCGCATGAGATCGCGGCAAATCTGGAAGGCTCGCGCGCCGCGGCGGCCATCTATACGGCGGTGATTTGCCTGCGCCTGTTCATCATCGCGTTTTCGATCCAGGCGGCGTTTCTGCATTTTGCCGGATGGACCCCATTGCGTTTCGTCGCTGCGCTGACCGCTCCCCCAATCGCCAAGAAGCTCCTCGTGCTTACGCTCTCGCTGATCGAAACGATCCTGCAGGCGGTCGACCGCGCGCGCACCGCGCTGATTGCCGCCGGCATCATCACGCGGCGGCAATCGTGGCGCAACCTGCGCCACGGCTGGATCCTGGTGCAGACCGTGTGGCTCACCGTCGTCACGATCGCGATCGGGCGAACGCGCGACAAATGGCCGGTCGAGGATACGCTGGCGCGGCTCGACGGCACTCTTGGCGGCGCGGCGCCCCGTCTCGGGGTAGCGGACTTCGGCTGGGCGGCGCTTGCGATTGCGGGCGCCGCGGTCGCGTTGGGGATGCGCTGAATGGGCGAACTCAT
>JAXDOA010000073.1:0-4853 GCA_034669125.1 Hyphomicrobiales bacterium | reverse complement strand
GCCGCCGACGGGAACGTCACGTTGGGGCCCGCGGGAACGCCAGTTGGCGTGTTACCACCGCTGCCGCTTGAAGCGAGCGGCCGCGTCCGCGACGGCCAGCTGACCGCATAGCGTGCCACCGTCACGTCGAACAGCCGGTCCCGCAGGTTCGCGCGCAGCCGCTTGTCGTCATAGACCAGCCCGAACGCATCGCACGTATCCGCCGTGCAGCCATCGCGCGTCGCCAGCACCTGCGAGGCGAGCCCGTAGCGATCCGCCGCGATGGTGCGGCGCAGGCCGGCAATCGAGGATTCGTAAGCCTGATCGCGCCGCGAGGTGTGTTCGTGCGCGTCGGCGAGCAGCGTGAGCCGCGCTGCCACATAGGCGCTCGCCGCCGCAACAGTCTCAGGGCTAGCGAACACGGCGCGTTCGCTGGCGCCCTCGACCGTCTCGTGAGTGGTCGCCTCGAGGCAGGCGATGGCGGATCCGGGTGCGATCGCCCGGCCGACCAGATCGGCGGCACGCTGATCGAGCGCGCGGCGCTCGTCGGCCCGGTCGCGCTCACCGGTGCGAACGATGTAGGTCCAGCCGAATACAACTGCGATGATGATGATGGCCGCGCGGAACGCCAGCGAGCCGAATTCCGTCATGCCGGACCGGACCACCGCGATGATGACAAGCGCCACAAGCAGCGCGGCGGCGACCCCGACGGCCCAAAGGGGAAGCGTGAAAGTTCCGGTTGTCAGGTCGAGGCCAGGCACCCAGTCGAGACTCATACGCGTCAGTCCGCCCCATCAATCCGGCGCCAGTATGACGCAGGCGTGAACGGCCCGCCAGCTAAAATCGCGAACCGACAAGGGCTTATTGCAGTGCAGCGAACGGCCACGATGGCCTTCAGAGCGGTACGGGAAAGAACCGGCCCCGCGCGGTTGCCAGCACGACGCCCGTGCCTAGCTCCTCCAACCGCCCCTCGACATTCACGTAGCGGCCGTGATCGGCCACCAGTGAACCTCGCCCGATGATCGGCGTTTCGGTCGGCACGGGTTTCACGTAACGGACGGTCAGTTCGCCGGTGACCGCGATCCGCCCCGCCGTTCGGACGACGGCAGCCGCCAACACCTCATCGAGGTAGGCAGCGACGATTCCACCGTGAGCGGCATTCGGCGGTCCCTCATATTGGCGGGGAATGATGATCGGCGAGACCACGCCTTCAGGGGTTTTGAAGCACCGCACGTGCAGCCCGGTGGGATGTCCCGGACCACAGCCGAAACACTGGTGAAAGCGGTTATTCGACTGGCCGGCGGGGTGGTGCTCCTCCAGCCCGGCGAATGCGGCGCGAAACGGTTCGGGAAGGGGCAACGTCAACGGTCCAGCCTCCTCGATTAGTTCACCTTAGCACCCGACACCTTGACCACATTGGCCCACTTCTCGATGTCGGCGCGCAGGTACTTGTCGAATTCCGCAGGGCTCATGGCCATCGGCACCGCGCCCTGCTTTGCCCATGCGTCCTTTACGTCGGGCCGCGCGATCACCTTGTTGATCTCGCTGTTCAGCTTTTCGACGACGTCCTTTGGAGTGCCGGCTGGCGCCATCACGCCGAGCCAGATCGTGGCCTCGTAACCGGCGACGCCGGCTTCCGCGGCCGTCGGCACATCGGGCGTCAGCCCGGAGCGCTTCAGGCCAGTTGTGGCGAGTGCCCTTACCTGCCCGGCCTGCACGTTCGGCGTCATCGTGGTGATTGCGTCGAACATCATCTGCACATGGCCGCCGAGCACGCTGTTGCGCGCCTCGCCCGACGCCTTGTGCGGCACATGCACGATGTTGGTCCCGCTCATCGTTTTGAACAGCTCGCCGGCCATGTGATACGGCGTCCCCGGTCCCGAGGACGCGTAATTGAGCTCACCCGGCTTCGACTTCGCCAGCGCGATGAATTCCTTCAGGTCCTTCGCCGGCACCGACGGATGCACGACCATCACGAGGTCCGAGTAGTTGATCGGCGCGACGGGGACGAAATCGCGCATCAACGCAAACGGCTTGTTGTCGACCAGCGACTCGTTCGTCGTGTGCGTGTTGGACATCAGGAGGAGCGTGTAGCCGTCGGGCGCGGACTTCGCGACCGCGTCGGTGCCGATGATCGAGCCGGCGCCCGGCCGGTTCTCGATGATGAAGGTCTGCTTGAGCTGCTCCGAGAGATGCTGCGCGAGCACGCGCGCATAGATGTCGGCCGGACCGCCTGCGCCGAACGGTACGATGATCCGCACCTGCCGCGCCGGATAATCCTGTGCGGACGCAGGCTGAATCAAGAAAAGCGCAAGCAGCACAAAGGTGGCGGCACGCAGCATCCCGGCCATAAGGCCCTCCCCGTTGTTTTCACGGTGATAATCCGCCGCCCCCGGCACTTCAACGCGCCCGTTTGTAGCAGCGTGCATGGCGCGGCGCCATTTGTTCCGGATTCGTGAGGCGATGCGGGAATTTGGCGGTAGCGGCCTTAACTCGAAATTGACCGCCGAGTACCCATGATCGGAGGTCCAATCCCCGCGCTGCGGAGAACCGCAACGCGACAATTGAGCCGACAGAATGTCTGCGCATCGCAAAACCGATCCGGGCGAAATTTTCGTCGAGGAGCTGCGCGCCGCACGCCTTCCGCTCGGCCCCCGGCAATTCGAGTTCTGGTTCGCTTACAAGAACGGTTTCAACCCACCGCTCACGTCGGCGGCGAATGAGATCCGGTTGAAGACCGGCGCACTGACCGGGCCGGATATCGACCGGCTGCATCAAACCTATCTGTCGCCTTGGCGTGTAAGCGGACAACCGGATTCCGTTACCGCTCGCCTTGACGAGAAATTGCGCGACATCGCGATCACGCTCGAAGGCGCGATCGGCGCCACGCAGGCGCAAAGCGAAATGCTCTCGACCGAAGCCACGCAGCTTGGCGACGCAAGTACGATCGAGTACGCGCTGCGGGCGATCTACCGGCTGAGCCTCGCCATCAAGGAGAGTCAAACCCGCCTGTCGCAGCTTGAAAACCGCATGGATGCCGCCGCGCGCGAGATCGGCGAAATACAGCAGCAACTGTCCGCCGTGCGCGCCGAGTGCCAGGCCGATCCGACCACCGCGCTGCCGACACGCGCGACCTTCAACGCGATTCTGGCGAAGACACTCGAAGCCGCGGCCGAAACGCGCCAGCCGGTGTCGGTCGCGCTGTGCAACCTCGACTACTTCGCGACGTTCAACGAGCACTTCGGCAGTCAAAAAGGCGACCAAGTGCTGCGCCGCATCGCCACGCTGGCGAAAGAGCAAATGCGCTCCGGCAACACGGTCGCGCGCCATGGCGGCGACGAATTCGCGATCGTCCTCCCGCAGCTGCGCGCCAGCGATGCGGTCGCTTACGCGGACCGTTTCCGTCAAACGCTGGCGGCGCACACGTTCGCGGAGGATCCGAACGGCGCCGGCCGCATCACGGTGTCGATCGGCATTGCCGACGCCATCAAAGGCGATACGCCGGAGTTCCTGCTGCGCCGCGCCGCCAACGGGCTCAAGGTCGCCAAACGCGAAGGCCGCAATCGCGTGGTCGAGATGAGTCCGGACGGACCGATCTGGGATGCGAAGCGGCGGATATGATCAGTTGGTCAGCAGGGCCGTTTCGTTGCACAGGTGCGGGAAAGCCCCACGGCAGGTCTTGTACAGGTCCGGACAGGGTTTTGCCGCCTGCACCGCCGCGTCGGCCGTTTTCACCCGGTCGCCATTCGCGCTCGCCACCGCGTCATAGGTCATCACCGCTTCGTCGCGCGCGACTTTTCTGTCGGCGATAAGAAAGCGTTCCGCCGCATCGAAGAACGCGGTGGCGGTCTTGCTGGCGCCGTCGGCGTCTTTGGTAAGCGACGCATAGGCGGCCGGATCCGGTTTGACGACCTTCGCGCGGATCGCCGCGTCGGAATAAACCATGCCGAGCTTGAAATAGATGCCGCCGCATGTCGCGGCAGCCTGCCACCAGGCCTTGCCGTTGAAGGCTGAGCCCGGCGCATTCACCACGCGGTCGCGCTTGTCGGCGGGTGTCGTGGGCGACGGCGCTTCCTGTTTGTTCAGACGCCGTTTGGTTTGCGATTGCGCGGCCGCAAGCGACGACAGGGCGATCGACAGGATGGCCGCTACCGCAATTGTGCGCCGAGTGCCTAGCCTCATGCTCCGACAATAAAGCGCAGCGCCGAGGCAGCGCCAAGGGCTCCGCACAGCGCAAGCACGAGCTGGTGGATCGAGAACCGGCTCTGCGGCGCCTCGGGGGCAAGCGGCGGTGTCTCGCTCACGAACGCCTGTGGTGCGATCGTCGCTGGACCCGCGTTGGCGGCCGCAAAGATCGCCGGCTTCGCCGGGGCGGCCGGCTCGGCGAGCGTCACGGGTTTGGATTCCGCGGACGCCAACTCCATGACCGGCGCGGGCTTCGGCACGATCCGATCTTGCTTGGCGGTTGCGACTGGAGCCGGAGCGGGCGCCGGAGCCGCGACCGGCACTTCGGCGGCCGCCATCTCAACCGGCGCAGACATCGGCGGCTCGAGATTCACCGCAACGAGGTGCGGCTTGCGCAGCGCCTCGAATGAGTTCTGCGCGATCGGAAGCGGATTGATGAAGCCGCGGAAACGCCGCGCGAGCGCCGATTCGGGCATCAGGGTCGTGGCGCGCGCTTCGGCCGAGGCGAGTTCCATGCCGCGCTCGCGCTTGACGGCAAATCCCGGCGCGCGCAGCCGCTTGGCAAAACGCATGTGCTTGGAGCGCCGCGACACGACGACCTGCACGCGGCCCGCGGATTTTCGCTTGGCGGCAGGTGCGGCAGCCGATGGTTCGGCAGCCGCAGCAGCAGCAGCAGCAGACGCCTTCTC
>JAXDOA010000072.1:0-3138 GCA_034669125.1 Hyphomicrobiales bacterium | reverse complement strand
AGACGCGATTGTGCGGGCCTCGCGCCCGGCCTAGTATCGCGTCAGATAGCCGCGCGACCCTATGCGCTATAGGCAAGCAACAGCGGCATTTTCGGAGGAAGCGGCCCGGCTCGATGAAGCCGCGGCCAGCCCAACAGGAGTACCGCTATGAAATTTTCCCGCCGCGAATTCGGAGTTGGCATCAGCGCCGCCACGCTTGCAACCGCCTATGGCCGCCCCGGCTGGGCGCAGGCGCCGGTCGTCATCAAGTACAGCCACGTCGTGGCGAACGACACGCCGAAGGGCAAGGGCTCGCTCAAGTTCAAGGAGCTGGCCGAGAAATACACCGGCGGCAAGGCGAAGATCGAGGTCTATCCGAACTCCTCGCTCTACAAGGACAAGGAAGAGATCGAGGCCTTGCAGCTCGGTGCCGTGCAGATGCTTGGGCCCTCGACGGCGAAGTTCGCCCCGCTTGGCGCCAAGGAATTCGAAGGCCTCGATCTGCCATTCGTGTTCGCGGACGACGCGGCGTTTAACAAGGCCGCCAAGGGCGAGATCGGCAAGTTCCTGATGGACAAGCTGACCCCCAAGGGCATCACCGGCCTCGCCTTCTGGGACAACGGCTTCCACATGGTGTCGGCGAACAAGCCCATCATCAATACGTCTGACTTGCAGGGCCTCAAGATACGCATCTCCGGCTCGAAGGTCGCCGACCAGTATTTCCGCAAGCTCGGTGCGATCCCGCAGATCCTGGCGTTCTCGGAAGTCTATCAGGCGCTGCAGACCGGCGTCGTCGACGGCTGCGAGAACACCGCGTCGAACTATCTGTCGCAGAAATTCCATGAGGTGCAGAAGCACATCACGATCTCCTACCACGCGCACTTGCAGTACGCGGTTATCGTGAACTCGAAATTCTGGGGTGGCTTGCCGGCCGACATCCGCAATCCGCTGAACAAGGCGATGGACGAGGCGACCGACTTCACCAATTCAATCGCCTCGAAGGAAAATGACGACGCGCTCGCCGAAATCAAGAAATCGGGCAAGACCGAGCTGCACACCCTCACGCCGGAGCAGCGCAAGGCCTGGCAGGTTGCGATGCAGCCGACCTGGCAATGGGCGGAAAGCCGCGTCGGCAAGGAAATCGTGGCGCTGCTGCAGAAGTCGGCATCAAGCTGAACGGCGGCTGGGGAAAATTCGAAACAATGGTGGCCGGGAGCTGACCCTCCTGGCCATCTTTGCCTTGTGGGGGTGACATGCTCGGCAAATTTCTCGATCATCTCGAAGAGTGGCTGATCTCGGCGCTGATCGCCGGCGCCACGCTGCTGATATTTTTCGCCGTCGTGCACCGCTACGGCACCGGGCTGTCGATCGATTTCTCGAAATGGGCGACCGCCAAAGGGTTCGAAACGCCCGCCGCCATCTCGATGAGCATCTTTCAGTGGTTCAGCGCCTGGGACGTGTCGTGGGCGCAGGAACTCTGCATCATCATGTTCGTCTGGATGGCAAAATTCGGCGCCGCCTATGGGGTGCGCACCGGCGTGCATGTCGGCGTGGACGTTGCGATCAATCAGCTTGAACCTGGCTCGCGGCGCAAGGTGGTGCTGTTCGGGTTGGCTTGTGGCGCGTTCTTCACCTTCGTTATCGGTTCGTTCGGCACCCGCTTCGTCCTGCACATGTACGAGACCGGGCAAAGCTCGAACGATCTCGAAGCGCCGATGTGGATCGTTTATCTCGCCATCCCGCTCGGCAGCTACCTGATGTGCTTCCGTTTCCTCCAGGTCGCGCTCGCGTTCTATCGCACCGGCGAATTGCCGCACACCGATGAAAGCCACGTCGAGGGGGTCGAACCCATCCCCGAGGAGGTACTGGTCGAAGCCGGGGTGAAGCCGGATGTGGCGCATGCCGGCGGAGGTGCGCGATGAGCACCGCCGCCGTCACCCATCCCGCCGCTCCCAATCCCGGCGACCAAGGCATCGGCCGCGGCGGCCTGATCATCATCGGGATGCCGGTGCTGATCGTCGTCCTGTGTTTCGCCAACTATTTCGGCCTGATCCACATTCCGCCCGGGCCGCGCGTCGTCATGATCTTCGTCCTGCTCATCGCCATGATGACGACGGGCATGCCGATCTCGATCGCGCTCGGCCTCACCGTGCTGATCTTCCTGTTCACGATGACCGAGGTGCCGATCGACGCCGTGGCGCTGAAGCTGTTCACCGGCATCGAGAAGTTCGAGATCATGGCGATCCCGTTCTTCATTCTGGCGGGCAACTTCCTCACCCATGGCGGCGTCGCGCGCCGCATGATCGATTTCGCCACCTCGCTGATCGGCCATTGGCATGGCGGGCTGGCGCTCGCCGGCATCGTGGCCTGCGCGATGTTCGCGCTGGTGTGCGGATCGAGTGTCGCGACCGTGGTGGCGATCGGATCGATCCTGCTGCCCGCGATGGTCAAGGCCGGCTATCCGATGCGTTTCGGCGCGGGCGTGATCTGCGTCGCGGGCTCGCTCGGCATCCTGATGCTGCCGTCGATCCCGAAGGTGATCTACGCAGTCTCCACCAACACCTCGATCGGCGCGCTGTTCGTCGCCGGCCTGCTGCCCGGCACGCTGCTCACCATCATGCTGTGCACCGTCACCTGGTTCCTCGCGCGCAAGCACAACTATCCGCGCATGGCGCGGGCGAGCTGGGCGGACAGTGCACGCGCATTCCGCAACAGCATCTGGGGCCTGATGCTGGTCGTGATCATCATCGGCGGCATCTATTCGGGCATCTTCACCGCGACCGAGGCCGCGGCGGTGAGCGCCGTCTATGCGTTCTTCGTCGCCGTCTATGTCTATGGGGAGATCGGGCTCAAGGACGTGCCGCGCGTGCTCCTGCGTTCGGCGAACTTGAGCGCGATGCTGCTCTACATCATCACCAACGCGGTACTGTTCTCGTTCGTGCTTGCGAACGAAAATATCCCGAATGCGCTCGCCGACTGGCTGCTCGCGCTCAATCTCGGGCCGTGGGGCTTCCTGCTGGTGGTGAACCTGCTGCTGCTGATCGCCGGCAACTTCATGGAGCCGTCCTCGATCATCCTGATCATGGCGCCGATCCTGTTCCCGACCGCGATGCGGCTCGGCATCGATCCGGTGCATTTCGGCATCCTGATCGACGTCAA
>JAXDOA010000071.1:0-6815 GCA_034669125.1 Hyphomicrobiales bacterium | reverse complement strand
GCGGGGTCGCTCATTTCTGCATGTCTCCGCCCATGCCGCGCTGGCGTGCCTCTTCGTCGATCCGATGCGCGCCTTCGATCGCCATCTTGCGTGACTCTTCGTCGACGTATTCGGAGTGCGCGAGCTGCTCTTCGATCACGTCGATCTCGGCCACGTCCTTCAAGCGGCTCGGCCACTCGCCGGTCTTGAGGCAGACCACCGCGCGGATGATCTCGGCGACGCCTTGCAGCATCACGAACGCG
Source organism: Hyphomicrobiales bacterium (assembly GCA_034669125.1). GTDB lineage: Bacteria > Pseudomonadota > Alphaproteobacteria > Rhizobiales > Xanthobacteraceae > PALSA-894. Next base: position 6,573 of record JAXDOA010000071.1, on the reverse strand, counting down.
CCGGCGATCGGTATCATCGACTTGAAGTGATAGACCGGAGGGCCGTTCGAGGTGACGTTGGAATGTTCGGCGATGCGCCAGCTATCGGCGGCAAAGCCCCATCCCGCGTAAATCAGCGCCGCGATGCCGGGAATAAAGAAAACGATGTAGAGCACGAGATCGAGCGAGGCCTGCGTGCGCGGGCGCATTGAGGAATAGAGAAAGTCGCCGCGCACATGGGCGTTCTGCGCCAGCGTGTAGGCGCCGCACATCATGAACAGCGTGCCGTAGAGCATGTTGCTGGCGTCGAAGATCCACGCCGTCGGCATGTTCAGGAGGTAGCGTTTGAACACCTCGGCGCAGACCAGAAGCATCAATCCCATGATCAGCCAGGCGGCGGCCTTGCCGACCCAGGTGCTGATCTCGTCGATGGTGTGCAGGACGGTTTGTACGTTCATGCGCCGCAGCCGGTCGTGGGGAGAGATTTAAGCAAAACAAAGCACCATCCGGTGTTTCCGCCGAATGGTGCCTTGCCGGTTCAATGCGCCGTCAGATCGGCGATTTCGCGTTCGGTCCGAAGTAGTGATCGAACGCCATCTTGCGATTGGTGATGTAGTCCTGCTCCCAGCGCAGCGCGCGCTTGGCGAAGTCGAGCTGCGAGGAAATGATCTCCTTGAACAGCGGATTGCTGTCGATGTATTTCTTCGCGATCTCATCGAACAGTTCGAGCTGACGCTTCAGGATGGCGTCCGGCGTCTTGAAGAAGCGGACCTTGTCGGTCGTTTGCAGCGTGATGTAGTCCTGCGAGTTGCGGTCGATCGCCTTCCACTGCATGTCCTGGGAGGCCGCTTCGACGGCGTTCTCGATGATCGACTTCATCTTCGCGGGCAGCGCGTTCAGCTTCGTCTTGTTGAACGAGATCTCGAGCTGCTCCGCGTTCTGGTGATAGCTCTGCAGCATGCAGATTTTCGATACGTCGGCAAAGCCAAGGGCGCGATCCGACGAGGCGTTGTTGAACTCGGCCGCGTCGAGCAGACCGCGATCCATCGCGGCGACGATTTCGCCGCCCGGGAGCGCGTTGACGGCGGCGCCCATCGCGGTGAACAGGTCAATCGAGATACCGACGGTGCGGTACTTCAGACCCTTGAAGTCGTCGACGGTCTGCATCGGCTTCTTGAACCAGCCGAGCGGCTGCGAGTAGAGCGGCGCATAGGGGAACGACACCACGTCGGCGCCGATCTGGGTATAGATCTTCTCCAGCAGCGCCTTGCCGCCGCCGTACTTGTGCCAAGACAACAGCATGTTAGCGTCCATGCCGTAGCCGGGACCGGAGCCCCACAGCGCGAGCGCGGTGTTCTTGCCATAGTGATAGACCAGCACGCCGTGGCCGCCGTCGAGCACGCCCTTGGAGACGGCATCGAGCAGCTGGAATGCCGGGACGACGGCGCCCGCGGGCAATACCTCGATCTTGAGGTCGCCGCCGGTCATGTCGTTGACCTTCTTGGCGAAGTCGAGCGCGTATTCGTGGAAGATATCCTTCGACGGCCACGTGCTCTGGAAGCGCATGCTGATCGGGCCCTGCGCGCTGACCACGCCCGGCGCGGCGACAGCCGCGGCACCTGCTCCCGCCGCAAGCATAAACCGGCGCCGGGTTGCAACCTTTGATGTGAGTGACTTCTCGGTGGACATGGAACCTCCCTCGTCCAATGGGCGGCTTGTGATCAACCGCTCTCATGATGAACCGCCGTACCCTAGTTGGTATTCCAGCGGCAATACCTTAGTTTGGACAGGTCGGCGCCAATCCACAAGCCTCCAATTGCCGCATGATTACTGCCCGGCGCTCGATTGACCTGACGTCGGGTCGTTGCCGCGTTGGAGTGCCGCCGGGATGCCCGCAGGGCTCGCTAATCCCGCCGGACACCCCAGATTGAGCCCGATCCGGCGTGTTTTGGCCGCGACGCGATCGGCTTAGAGACAGGAGATTGCCTTGACCCGCTTCTTATCGACGCTCGCCACGATCTGGCGGCTCGCAATCCCTTACTTTCGCTCCGAAGACCGCTGGCCGGGACGCGCTCTGCTGGCTTCGGTGCTGGCGATCGAACTCGCAGTCGTCGCCGTCACGGTGCTGATCAATCAATGGAATGCGCGCTTCTACAACGCCTTGCAGGACCGCAACTGGGACAGTTTCGTCAAAGAGCTGATGATCTTCTGCGCGCTCGCCGCGGCGTTCATCGTGCTGCGCGTCTATCAGCTCTACCTCAATCAGTGGCTCCAGATCCGCTGGCGGCGCTGGATGACGGCGCAGTATGTCGGACACTGGCTCGACGGCGCCAACCACTACCGCATGCAGATGCTGGGCGATGCCGCCGACAACCCGGACCAGCGTATCGCCGAAGACATCAAGCAGTTCATCGAGCTCGGCCTGTTCGTCGGCGTCGGGCTGCTCGGCTCGATCGTGTCGCTTGCCTCGTTCGTGGTGATCCTGTGGGGACTGTCGGCGGCGGCGCCGCTGACGATCTATGGCGTCGCCTGGAACATCCCGGGCTATCTGGTGTGGGCGGCACTGGGCTACGCGGCCATCGGCACTCTGCTGACGCACCTGATCGGCCGGCCGCTGATCCCGCTCAATTTCAATCAGCAGCGCTATGAGGCCGATTTCCGTTTCAACCTCGTGCGCGTGCGCGAGAATTCCGAGCAGATCGCGCTGTTGCGCGGCGAGACCGCGGAACGCGGACGCCTGATGGAGCGCTTCCGCGCGGTCGTGAACAACTGGCTGCTCATCATGACGCGCCAGAAGCGGCTCACGTTCCTGACCGCGGGCTACAACCAGGCGTCCGTGGTGTTTCCCATCATCGTGGTGAGCCCGGCCTATTTCGCCGGTCACATCCAGCTTGGCGCGCTGACGCAGACCGCGGGCGCGTTCAACAGCGTACAATCCGCGCTGTCCTTCTTTGTCGACACCTACGTTCGCATCGCCGAATGGCGCGCCGTGATCGAGCGGCTCGCCGGATTCCAGACATCGATTGCGAGCGCCCAGGCGGCGACCTCGCGCAAGCCGAACATCGCGGTCACGGTCGCGCCCGCCAAGGACCTGCGGCTCGACGGCGTCGAGGTCACGCTCCCGTCCGGCAAGCTGCTGGTCGCCGCCGACGGCGTGACGATCGCGCCTCACGATCAGGTGCTTGTGCGGGGCCCCTCCGGCTCGGGCAAGTCGACGTTGTTCCGCGCCATCGCCGGCATCTGGCCGTTCGGCAAGGGTAAAGTGACGGTGCCGGAGGGCGCGAAGGCAATGACCTTGCCGCAGCGGCCCTATCTGCCGATCGGAACGCTCAGCGCCGCGATCGGCTACCCCGCCGAGCCCGGCGCGTTCGATGCCGCGCGCATCCAGGAGTTGCTGACGGCCGTCGGGCTGCCAGCGATGGCGGAGCGGCTCGACGAGCAGGCGCACTGGAACCGGATGCTGTCGCTCGGCGAGCAGCAGCGGCTCGGTATCGCGCGCGCGCTGCTGCACGCGCCGGATTTTCTGTTTCTCGACGAGGCGACCGCATCGCTCGACGAGCCGGCCGAGGCCGCGCTCTACAAGCTGCTGCAGGAACGGCTGCCGAACGCGACGATCGTTTCCATCGGGCACCGCTCGACGCTCGCGGCATTCCACAAGCGCGGGCTCAACCTGGAGCGCGAGGGCGATGTGTTCCGCGTGAAGGAGGCGGCGCTCGGCGCGGCGGCGAGCTAGGGCGTGTGCTCATGAATGGCGGTCCTATTCAACCTTAATGCCCGCGAACTTGATCACGCGTCCCCACTTTTCGATGGCCTCCGAGAGGATCGTCCCGAATTCCGCAGGCGTGCTCCCAAGCGGCGTGCCGCCAAGCTCGGTGATCCGCTGCTGGATCTTGGCATCGGCGACGCCGGCATTGATTTCCTTGTTCAGCAGCGTGATGATCTCGGCCGGGGTGCCCCTCGGCACGCCGATGCCCGCAAAGCCGCTCGCCTCATAGCCAGGCACGAAATCGCCAATCGTCGGAAGGTCCGGAAACACCTCCAGCCGCTTCGCGGTCGTCACGCCAAGCGCACGCAGCTTGCCGCTCCTGACGTGCTCGATGCATTCCGACACCGGACAGAAAATCGCCTGCAGGTGGCCGCCGACCAGATCGGTGACCGCAGGCGCGCCGCCGCGATACGGGACGTGGACCAGGTTCACCCCGGCCATCATCTTGAAGAGCTCGCAGGCAATGTTCTGCGGCGTGCCGGGGCCGGCCGACCCGTAGTTGATCTTGCCCGGGTTGGCCTTGGCATAGGCGATGAGCTCAGGGATCGTCGCGGCCGGAACGGAAGGATTCACCACGACCACGTAGGCGAGCCGCGCGACGCAGATGACCGGCGCGATGTCCCGCACGAAGTCGAAATTGAGATTGGTGTAGAGCGCGGCATTGATCGCGTGCGGGGTGACGATCTGCAGCAGTGTGTAGCCATCCGCCGGCGCCCGCGCGACCGCCTCGGTGCCGATGTTGCCGCTGGCGCCGGGCCGGTTCTCGACGATGAATTGCTGGCCGAGGCGGTCCGACAGCCATTGGCCCATCAGGCGTGCCTGGATGTCGGTCGCCCCGCCGGCGGGAAAGCCGACGATGATGCGCACCGGCCGTGACGGATAGGCTTGGCTCCACGCCATGCGCGAGGCGGCCGGCAGCGCGGCAGCACCCGCGGCCAGATGCAGAAATGTGCGGCGGCGAAGTTTCATGATGCTCCCCCCACGGTCTGCGGCTCACGTCTCGGACGTGCCATCCGACGGGCGCGCAGTGGGAACAGATTAGGCCCGTCTTATGAGAATATGGAAGCCTCGTTCTCGAAGACTGCCACAGCCCGGATCGGCGAGCCGGTGCCGCCGCGGAATTTCAGCGGCAGGCCGATGAATTGAAACACGCCCTGCCCGAGCAGCGTTTCGAGGTTACACAGGCTCTCGATGTGCGTGATGTCGAGTTCGAGGCAGGCCTTGTGCACGAGCGCGTTCACAACGCCTTCCGGGCCAGGCCGCATCGAGTCGATGCCGAAATGCACGATGCCCTGCTTGGCGAGCCTCTCGGTCGCCGCGACGTTCACGCCCGGATTGTCGTTCGTATAGGCGGGCGTCGGAAACGTGCGCGCGTGGTGGCCGGTGCAGAGCAGCACGGTGCCGCCCTTCGGGATCGCGAGGCCGGACTTCTTCACCGCCGCGTCCAGATCGGCAGGCGTGATTTCAGCACGCGGCGCGATGTGCCGGAGATCGATGCAGATACCCGGCACGATGCAGTTCTCCAGCGGATACTCGTTGATCGGGATGCCGGTTTTGCCGAAATGACGCGGCGCATCGAGATGCGTGCCGCCGTGGTCCGGCATGGAGATATACATCACGCTGTTGCCGTGCACGTTGCCGGACTCGGCGAAGGCCTCCTCGTGCGTCTTCCACACGCCGTGAATGACCGGCGGCTGGCCCGGATAGCTCGGGGTGCGGTGATAGAGCTCGCGTGACAGATCGATGATGCGCATTGGGTCCTCGCCGTGTTATCAATCGCATACTCACAACGGCGCGCGGGATCAACGTCATGAGCATTCGGCTGGTGCTGGCTGTCCTCGCGAGCATTTCAGGGAGCGCGGCCTTGGCGGCAGACATTCATGTGATGACCGGCGGCGCGCCGAAGGAGGTGTTGGGCGTCCTGACGCCGCAATTCGAGAAGCAGACCGGCCACAAGGTGCATTTCACCTACATCGTCATTGCCGCCATGCAGCAGAAGCTCGCCGCCGGCGAGAAGCCGGACATGGTGCTGATGCCGGTGCCGGCGATCGACGCACGCGTCAAGGATGGAATTTTGCGCGGCGATGCGCGTGCCGCGCTCGGCACGGTGCGCATCGCCCTGGTCGTGCGCGAGGGTGCGGCGGCGCCGGACATTGCGACGCTCGACAGTTTCAAGAAGGCGATGCTGGAAGCCAAGTCCGTCGTGCACTCAAATCCGGCCGCGACACCGAGCGGCGCGCATCTCGGGAAGGCGTGGGAACAACTCGGCATCGCCGATGCGATGAAGCCGAAGCTGACATTCCGCAATGCGCTCGATGGCGGGGCCGAGTCGGTCAGACAAGGCGAGGCCGACATCGGGCTTTATCCGATGAGCGAGGTGATCGCCGAACAGGGCGTAAAGGTCGTTGGCCTGGTCCCGCAGGACGTCCAGCTCAACACCGTCTATGGCGCGGCGGTGCTGGCGGCGAATGGCGCGCCCGAGCCGGCAACGGCGTTCGTGAAATTCCTCGCCGATCCGGCGAACGCGAAGCACTGGCAGCACGCCGGCTTCGAGCCGGCAAACTAGAGACTTACGCCGCCTTCTTGCGGTTCGCCTCGATCCGCCGGTCGACCAGCGCGACCTGCGCGTCGATCGCCGGATGGGAGAGCCCCTTCTGCTTGGCGATCAGTTGCACGAGCTTGTCGGCGCGCTCGATGTTCGGCGCGCCGTTCTGCAGCGCGCGCGCGGCCGAAGCCGGGCGGACGAGCGATTGCGCAGCGGCGGCATATTTCTCGAACGGCACAAGATCGCTCGGGGATGCGCCGAGCTTGACGCACAGGTCGAACAC
>JAXDOA010000070.1:0-3317 GCA_034669125.1 Hyphomicrobiales bacterium | reverse complement strand
CCCGTTGCTCGGCTGCATCGTCGCGGCGCTGATCGCGCTCGCAGGCGCGCGCGCGCGCCATCCCGGCGCCGATCCGTCGCCCGGCGCCGATCATGCGGCCGGTCACGACGCGCACTCCGGCGCCGCCGCGCCGGCACATGGCGACCACGCCGTCATCCACGCCTCGCACACGGAAGACCATGCGCACGCGCCGCCGGCCGCCGGCTCGCGCGCCGCGGAGCTCGTCACTACGCTCTTTTTGTTTGTCGCGATGGTGCTCTCCTGGATCGCGCTCTATCGCGTCGGCTTCGGCCATCAGGATTCGCGCGAGGTGCTGCTTGCGTGGATGTCCTCGGGCGACCTGAAGGTCGACTGGGGCATCCGTGTCGACACGCTCACCGCCGTGATGCTGGTCGTGGTCACCACCGTGTCGGCGTTCGTGCACCTTTATTCCATCGGCTACATGGAGGACGACCCGTACCGGCCGCGCTTCTTCGCCTACCAGTCGCTGTTCACCTTCGCGATGCTGATGCTGGTGACGGCCGACAACCTGGTGCAGATGTTCTTCGGCTGGGAGGGGGTGGGCCTCGCGAGCTATCTGTTGATCGGCTTCTGGTATCACAAGCCCGAAGCGAACGCGGCCGCCATCAAGGCGTTCGTGGTCAATCGCGTCGGCGATTTCGGCTTCGCGCTCGGCATCTTCGCCGTGTTCATGATGACCGGCGCGATCGCGTTCGACACCGTGTTCGCGCAGGCGCCTTCGCTCGCCGGCAAGACGATCGATTTTTTCGGCTGGCATGCCGACGCGATGACGCTCATCTGCCTGCTGCTGTTCATGGGCGCGATGGGCAAGTCGGCGCAGTTCCTGCTGCACACCTGGCTGCCCGACGCGATGGAAGGCCCGACGCCGGTCTCAGCATTGATCCACGCCGCCACCATGGTGACGGCCGGCGTGTTCATGGTGGCGCGGCTCTCGCCGCTGTTCGAGTTGGCGCCGAACGCGCAGGCGTTCGTGACGCTGGTCGGCGCCACCACAGCACTGTTCGCCGCGACCGTCGGGCTTGTGCAAAACGACATTAAGCGCGTGGTCGCGTATTCGACCTGCTCGCAGCTCGGCTACATGTTCGTCGCGATGGGCGTCGGCGCCTATTCGGTCGGCATGTTCCACCTGTTCACGCATGCGTTCTTCAAGGCGCTCCTGTTCCTCGGTTCCGGCTCGGTGATCCACGCGATGCACCACGAGCAGGACATGCGCAAAATGGGCGGCCTGCGCGACAAGCTGCCGGTGACCTACGTGTGCATGCTGATCGGCACGCTGGCGCTCACCGGCTTCCCGCTCACCGCCGGCTATTACTCCAAGGACGCGATCATCGAGGCGGCGGCCGCGGGGCACAATCCGTTCGCGGCTTACGCCTTCGTCATGACGGTGGTCGCCGCGCTGCTCACCTCGTTCTATTCGTGGCGGCTCATTTTCATGACCTTCCACGGCAAGCCGAAGGACAAGCACGCCCACGAGCACGCGCATGAGAGCCCGTGGGTCATCCTCGTTCCACTGATTTTCCTCGCGGCGGGGTCAATTCTCGCGGGCTTCCCGTTCAAGGAGCTGTTCGCCGGGCATCATGTGGCGGAATTCTTCCGCGAGTCGCTCAAGTTCGGACCCGACAATCACATCCTGCACGACATGCACGAGGTGCATTGGTCGATCCCGTATGTGCCGACCGTGATGATGGCGATCGGCTTCCTTGTCGCCTACCAGTTCTACATCCGCCGCCCCGACCTGCCCGTCGCGCTCGCGCAGAGCCAAGAGCCGCTCTACAAGTTCCTGCTCAACAAGTGGTACTTCGATGAGCTCTACGACCTGATCTTCGTGCGGCCCGCGCTGTGGCTCGGCCGCGTGCTGTGGAAATTCGGTGACGGCTGGGTCATCGACGGGCTTGGACCCGACGGCGTCTCGGCGCGCGTGCTCGATGTGACGCGCAACGTGGTCCGGTTGCAGACCGGCTACCTCTATCACTACGCCTTCGCGATGCTGATCGGGATCGCGGGACTGATCACGTGGTTCATGTTCGCGGGGAGCCACTGATGTCGAGCTGGCCCGTCCTGTCGATCACCACGTTCCTGCCCGTCCTCGGCGTGCTGTTCATCTTCGCGCTCAACGGCGATGACGAGACCGCGAAGCGCAATGCGCGCTGGACCGCGCTGTGGACCACGCTCGTCACCTTCGCGGTGTCGTTGGTGCTGGTCTGGCGCTTCGATCCGGCGTCGCCGGAATTCCAGTTCGTCGAGAAGCGGCCCTGGCTCGGCGGCATGTCGGCCTACCACATGGGCGTCGACGGCATTTCGCTCCCGTTCGTGATCCTCACCACCGGGCTGATGCCGCTCTGCATCGTCGCGAGCTGGGAGGTGATCCAGACGCGCGTGAAGGAATACATGATCGCCTTCTTGGCGCTCGAAACCCTGATGATCGGCACCTTCTCGGCGCTCGACCTGGTGCTGTTCTACCTGTTTTTCGAGGGCGGCCTGATCCCGATGTTCCTGATCATCGGTGTGTGGGGCGGGCCGCGCCGGGTCTACGCCAGCTTCAAGTTCTTCCTCTACACGCTGCTCGGCTCAGTGCTGATGCTGCTCGCCATCATGGCGATGTACTGGCAGGCCGGCACGTCCGACATCCCGACCTTGATGAAGTACGCGTTCCCGCAAAACATGCAGACCTGGCTGTGGCTCGCCTTCTTCGCGTCGTTCGCCGTGAAGATGCCGATGTGGCCGGTGCATACCTGGCTGCCCGACGCGCATGTCGAGGCGCCGACCGCGGGCTCGGTCATTCTCGCCGCGATCCTGCTGAAGATGGGCGGCTACGGCTTCCTGCGGTTCTCGGTACCGATGTTCCCGCACGCCTCCATGGATCTGGCGCCGCTGATCTTCGCGCTCTCGGTCGTCGCCATCGTCTACACCTCGCTGGTCGCGCTGGTGCAGGAGGACATGAAGAAGCTCATCGCCTATTCTTCCGTTGCGCACATGGGCTTCGTCACCATGGGCATCTTCGCGCTGACCACGCAGGGCGTCGCCGGCGGCATCTTCCAGATGATCTCGCACGGTATCGTGTCCGCCGCGCTGTTCCTCTGCGTCGGCGTCGTCTACGACCGCATGCACACGCGCGAGATTTCCGCCTATGGGGGGCTCGTCAACAACATGCCGCTCTATGCGCTGGTGTTCGCGCTCTCGGTCGTGGCGGTCGTCTACACCTCGCTGGTCGCGCTGGTGCAGGAGGACATGAAGAAGCTCATCGCGTACTCATCCGTCGCCCATATGGGCTTCGTGACGATGGGCATCTTCGCGGC
>JAXDOA010000069.1:0-4768 GCA_034669125.1 Hyphomicrobiales bacterium | reverse complement strand
GTTCGCCGCCTTCTCCATCAGCCGCCTCAAGGTGAAGGGCGGGCGCACCGTGATGAATCTCGCGCTGTTCACCTATTTCATTCCGGCGGCGTTCCTGGCCGTGCCGATGTATCGCACCATGGGCCTCTACGGCCTGCTCAACAGCCACTGGTCGCTGATCCTCGCGATGGTGACGATTGCGGCGCCTTACGCGATCTGGGTGCTGAAGCAGGCATCCGACAAGCTGCCGGTCGAGCTCGATGAGGCGGCGATCATGGATGGTGCGTCGCCGATGCAGTTGTTCCGGCTCGTCTACCTTCCGCTGATGATGCCGGCGCTGGTCGCGATCGGGACCTATGCGCTGCTGCTGGCGTGGAACGAGTACCTCTACGCGTTCCTGCTGCTGTCGAAGGATACCAACGTCACGCTCGCGGTCGCGCTCGGCAATTTCCTCGCCGCCGACGATAGCCCGTGGGAATTGCTGATGACGACCGGCCTGATCTACGCGCTGCCGCCGGCCGCGATCTATTACGTCTTCCGCCGCTATATGGTGTCCGGCCTGACCGCGGGCGCGGTCAAGAGCTAGCCCAGCCGTTCGAATTTTCCGTTGATCGCCATCAGGCCGGTCTCGACCCCGAGCTTGGGCTGCTTTTCGTTGACCTGCTTGCGGAATTCCGCGAGCGCCTTGCGATGCGTCTCGGTCTCGGCGTCTTTTGTCGCGACTGCTGCTTCGCCGTACGCGATCTTGGCGGCGCCGCAGTCGCGGTGATTGATCGCGATCACCTTCTTGATGTTGTGCAGCTGGATCGACGTGGCGAGATTGTCCCAGAACGCCTTGTGCCAATCCTTGAACGGTTCCGCGACGACGCCGATCGATGCGCCGGCGATCACGAACTGGCTGTATTTGCCGGTCAGGTGCTGCTTCGCCGTGTACTTGCGGACCGGCTCCTGCAGACGCGGGTCGATGCAGCCGAGCACCATGGCCTCGTAATGTCCGGTGGCGGCGATCGCCATGAACGGCTGAAGGCCTGCGAATAACGCCAGCCCGCCGGCCGCGCGTAACACATGGCGCCGGTCGAACCGGCCAGCCAGAAGGTCGGCGCAGCACGTGCAGCTTCCAGTCCCGTGCAGTTGAGTCATGTCAGCCCCCTTGAACCAGGCGCCGGCGCAGCCGCGCCTCAAGCGCAGTAGAATCTAAAACGCAGGCCGGCGCAATTCACAGGCGAGCCTGGCGGAAAATTCTCATCCTGGGCTGAAACCTTTACCGGGAGCGGTCGCCAGCGAATGGGTGCACGTGTTCACGCTCAAGGACGGCAAGGTCGCACGCTTCCGCGAGCACGCCGACACGGCGCAGTTCGCCGAGGCGTTCGCGGCGGCCGGGGAAAAGATCGGGTTTGCCCGCCGCTTTTACGATGAGGTCTGCAACAAGCGCCGGCTTGCGGTCGCGATCAGCTCTTCTCGGCAACGCACGTCTATCATGACCCGTCGAGCCCCTGGTCCGGAAAGGGACCGGCCGGCATCAAGGACCTGATCGGTGTCTATCATCGCGGCGTCACCGACGCGCACTGGGACGTGCACGAGATCATCGAGTCCGGCGACACGGTAATCTCGCGCTGGACCGGCCGCGGCACGCATACCGGCGACCTGCTCGGCATCCCGCCGACACACCGGAAGGTCAACGTCGACGGCATCTGGATGCACCGTATCGACGGCGGCAAGATCGTGGAAAGCTGGAACTGCTGGGATACGCTCGGTATGTTGCAGCAGCTCGGCGTCGTGCCGCAGCTCGGACAGGCGGCATAACCTACTCGACGTAAATCATCTTGCGGGTCATGCCACCATCGACGGTGAAGTTCGCTCCGGTGACGAAGCCGGAGCGTTCGCCGTCGAGCAGCCAGGCGACGATCTCGGCGATATCCTCCGGCCGGCCGACGCGGCCGACCGGATGCTGGGCGTGATCCTTGCGCCGCAGCTTGTCGTAGTCGCGCGTCGCGATCCAGCCGGGGCTGACGCAGTTCACCCGCACCGGCGCGAGACTCATCGCGAGCGCATGGGTCAGCGCCACCAGTCCCCCTTTGCTCGCCGAATAGGCCTCGGTGTTCGGCTCGGACATCGCGGCGCGCGTGGAGGCAATCGACACGAACGCGCCCTTGGTCTGAGTCAGCGGCCGCTCGGCGGCCTTGGCGAGCAGGAACGCCGCCGTCAGGTTCACGTCCAGCACACGGCGCCATTCCGCAATGGTCAGTTGCCGGATCGGCTTGCGGATCATGATGCCGGCGTTCGACACGACGCCGTCGAGCTGTCCGAACCGCTCGATCGTGACCGTCACGGCGCGCTTCGCAGTCGCCTCGTCGCCGATGTCGCCCTCGATCGGGAGAACGCGGCGCAACTGCTTGCCGAACACGCGCCCAAGGTCCGCCGCCGAAATATCGACAGCCCCGATGTTCCAGCCATCGTCGAGCAGCTGCCGCGCCGTGGCGCGGCCGATGCCGTGCGCCGCGCCGGTAATCAGGGCGACCTTGGCTTTCATCGCAGCAAGGGTCCGTCAGCCTTCTTCCACGCGTCGATGCCGCCTTGCAGGTGGCATGAGGAGACGAGCCGCGCATGCTGCGCGGCCTGCACCGCCATCGCGGAGCGCTCGCCGAACGCGCAATAGAACACGAGCCGCTTGCCGGTGCTGACCGCAAGCTCTTGCAGTTTTCCGCCCGGCGCGATGTCGGCGGGCAGGTTGGGGTAGGGGGCGTGCACCGAGCCGGGGATGATACCGTGCTTGGCGCGCTCGGTGTCCTCGCGCAGATCGATGAACGCCACATCGGGCCGTCCAATCATGCCGAGCGCGTCCTTGGCATTCACCACCCAGCCGCGCCGTGCGATCTCGTCCTGCGCAAGCCCGACCTTCATGTTGGCCGGCACCGCCACATCCATCATCTTCGGATTGGGCAGATTGAGATTGTTCATCAGCACGGCGTATTCGTCAGCGGACTTTACCTGCAGGCGCGGATTGAACGCCTTCTCCTCGCCGATGGTCGAAACGGTCTCGCCCTTGTAGTCATGCGCCGGAAACAGCAGCGTATCCTCCGGCAGCTTGAGCAGCTTGTTGAAGATCGAGTCGTATTGCGCGCGCGGATCGCCGTTCTGGAAATCGGTGCGGCCGGTGCCGCGGATCAGCAGCGTGTCGCCGCTGAACACCCGGTCGCGCATCACGTAGCTGTAGGAATCGTCGGTGTGGCCGGGCGTGTAGAGGACATCGAGCGAAACGCCCTCGACGGTGAGCCTGTCACCCTCGGCAAGCCGCATCGAGACGACGTCAGCTTTGGTCTGCTCGCCCATCACCGTGATGCAATGCGTGCGGTCGCGAAGCGCGCCGAGCCCCGTGATGTGATCGGCGTGTAGATGGGTATCCACCGCCTTGACCAGCTTGAGATCGAGCTCATGGATGAGCTGGAGATAGCGATCGACCTTTTCGAGCACCGGATCGATGATCAGTGCTTCGCCGCCGCGCCGGCTGGCCAGCAGGTAGGTGTAGGTGCCGGATACGCTGTCGAACAACTGGCGGAAGATCATGTCCGCCTCTCCAGTGCCTCAGGGCTTGCCGGTGACGATCGGCGTGTCGGGCCGCGCGCCCCATTCGGACCATGAGCCATCATAGAGCGCCTTCGGCTCCTTGCCGAGCGCATCGAGCGCGAGCCACAGGATTGCGGCCGTCACCCCCGAGCCGCAACTGGTGACCACCGGTTTCGAGGTATCGACATTGCCGGCCGCGAAAGCGGTCGCGAGCGCCTCCTTCGAGGCAAGTCGGCCATTCTGGATCACGGACGCCGATGGAACATTGAATGAGCCCGGCATGTGTCCGCCGCGCAAGCCGGGACGCGGCTCCGGCGCCTCGCCGCGAAATCTGTCGGCGGGACGCGCATCGACCACCTGCGCGGTCTTGTCGAGCAGGACCCTTTGGACATCGTCGACCGAGGCGACCATCGCGCGGTTGAACTTTGGTGAAAATGTCTTGAGCTGGCGGTTCACCGGGCCGGACTCTGTCGGACGCCCCTCGGCCTTCCATTTGGGAAGACCTCCGTCGAGCACAAAAACATCCTCCGCCCCAAACACCCGGAACGTCCACCACACGCGGGGCGAGCCGCCGAGGCCGGTGCCGTCATAGACGACGATCGTCATGCCATCGCCAATACCAAGCTTGCCGACAGCGGCTGCAAATTCGTCGGTACCCGGCAGCATGTGCGGCAGTTGGGTCGAGTGGTCGGCGATCGCATCGATGTCGAAATGAACGGCGCCGGGAATGTGCCCCGCGAGATATTCCGCCTCCGCGTCGCGCTTGAGCGTGGGCAAATAGAATGAACCGTCCACCACGACGACGTTCGGATCATTCAGGCGTTCGGCAAGCCATTCGGTCGAGACGAAACGGCGGCTCGGCGTTGTGTCGGTCATGGAAGCTCCGCTCACGCAAACGAGATCCGCACGCGGCGGTTCTGCTTGCCCTTTTTCTCGATTGTCGTCACGCGGATCGCGCCGATCTCGCCGGTACGGCGCACATGCGTGCCGCCGCACGGCTGCAGGTCATAGCCGACTATCTCGATCAGCCGTACCTTGCCGGTGCCGATCGGCGGCTTCACCGCCATGGTCTTGACGAGCGCCGGATTGGCTTCGAGCTCCTCGTCGGTGATCCAGCGCGACAGGACCTCGGCATCCGCCTTGATCATTTCGTTGACCTTGGCGGTGATCTCGTCCTTGTCGAGACCGGCTTCCGGAATATCGAAATCGAGCCGGCTGTCATCCT
>JAXDOA010000068.1:0-3548 GCA_034669125.1 Hyphomicrobiales bacterium | reverse complement strand
GGCGATGCGCGCCGAAAGGTTCGGCACGCCGTACAACATGCCGAACACCTTCAGGTTCTGCCGGATCGTGAGCCGCATCGGCATCTCCACGTAGGGGCTCTCGAAGTTCAGGCGGTGAAGCACGCGGTAGCGTTCGCGCGGCATCTCGGCGCCGAGCACGCGCGCGGTGCCGGAGGTCGGACTGACAAGCCCCATCAGCATCGCGATCGTGGTGGTCTTGCCGGCGCCGTTGCCGCCCAACAGTCCCGTGATCGAGCCGCGCGGCAGCGCGAACGAAATCCCCTCGACCGCCACCGAGGTCTTGTAGACCTTGGCGAGCCGGTCGACTGTCACGGCGGGTTCTGAGCGGGCATCCATGGGATTGCTTCTGCGCGAAAGCGCACACTTGGCCGCTTGTTCCGTGCCGCGCAAGGCCTGTCCGGCGTGGCTCGGCTCCCGCGATCCTCGGCGAGGAACAAGCCGAGGATACAACCAGTGCAACCCGAAACGCTTCCTAGAAGGGCCGATCCTCGGCGGTGAGCATGGGGAGGCGCATGCTGATCCGGCAGTTGCTCGGCGGCGACGCACCGCAAGAGTTCCCGCGTGCGTATTTTACCGAATCTTGCTTGTGGGCGGCGCCTGTCCGATGACGGTACGCAGCGGTAGCCGATTAGCGCGCGCCCGCGATGTTATTTTTCGGAACTGCCGGCTTCGAGCGATTGGTTCAGCCGGACTTCGCGGGGCGGCGCGATGTTCGAATCCTTTGAGTGCCAGTGCGTCTATGTGGAAATCTGCAACGACAGCCATCCGCGCTCGGGCCGTGTCGAGTATCGCGCGAAATCGTGCGCGGTGTGTCAGGCGCGCGCCGCGCTGACGCGCGTGGACAGAGCGCCCGTGGCGTTCGACGCGACGGCGCCGCGCTATCAGCGCACGCACTGACGTCGCTGTAGGACGTCGGATCGTCCGGGCGCGGACAGCCGAAGAAGCCCCAAGGGCCGCGACACATCCTCGCGCGGCACCTTAGCGCCTGCGTGCGCGATCCTTCTCGGCTATCCTGCCACGATGCCTTCACTTGCCCCCGACCAGATGGACACGCCGCGCACCGTGCGGCTCAAGACGCTGGTCGCGCTGCGCTGGTTCGCCGTCCTCGGCCAGGCGATCAGCGTGCTGGTCGTGCAGTACGCGCTCGAATTCGAGCTGCCGCTCGCAACCTGCCTGTCGGTGATCGCGCTGTCGGCCTGGCTCAACGTCGCGATGAGCATGCACTTCCGCAACGTGCAGCGGCTCGCGCCGGGGCCGGTCGCGTGGCTGCTCGCCTACGACATCGCGCAGCTCACCGTGCTGACGATGCTGACCGGCGGGCTCGAGAACCCGTTCGCATTCCTCATCCTTGCGCCGGTGCTGATCGCCGCGATCTCGCTGCCGCTGCGCTACACCCTGCCGCTCGGCGCTTTCGCGGTCGCCTGCTCGACGTTCATCGCGTTCTTCTTCTGGCCGCTCCCATGGTCGGCCGACCAGGCGATGGTGTTTCCGCCGCTCTATATCTTCGCCACCTGGATCGCGAACCTGGTGGCGATCGTGTTCATCGGCGCCTATGCGTGGCAGGTCGCCGAGGAAGGCCGCCTGATGGCCGACGCGCTGACCGCGACCGAGCTGGTGCTGGCGCGCGAACAGCATCTGTCG
The DNA here is from genome assembly GCA_034669125.1 of Hyphomicrobiales bacterium. GTDB lineage: Bacteria > Pseudomonadota > Alphaproteobacteria > Rhizobiales > Xanthobacteraceae > PALSA-894. The sequence continues at coordinate 1,886 of JAXDOA010000068.1, read as the reverse complement.
CAGCTTGACGGCCTCGCGGCCGCGGCCGCGCACGAGCTCGGCACGCCGCTCTCCACCATCGCGGTGGTGGCGAAGGAGTTGCAGAACGCGCTCGGTCCGGGCTCGCCGCATGCCGACGACGTGAAACTTTTGCGAGAACAAGCGCAGCGCTGCCGCGAGATTTTGGGCAAGCTCTCCGCGCTGCCGTCCGGCTGGGCGCCGTTCGAGCGCACCAAGCTCTCGTCGCTGATCGAGGAGGTGGTGGCGCCGCACCGCAATTTCGGGATCGCGATCGACGTGGTGCTGCCGGAAGACCGCGCCGGCGAACCGGTGGTGGCGCGCTCGCCGGCGGTGCTTTACGGGCTCGGCAATCTCACCGAGAACGCGGTCGATTTCGCGATGGAACGCGTCGAGATTGCGGTGCGCTGGAGCGAGCTGGATGTCGCGGTGACGATCTCGGACGACGGGCCGGGCTTTCCGCCCGAAATCATGCGCCGCATCGGGGAACCCTACGTAACAAGCCGGCGCCGCCCGGCGGGCGAGAGCGAGGAAGGCGGGCTCGGCCTCGGGTTCTTCATTGCGAAAACGCTGCTGGAGCGCTCGGGCGCGAGCTTGGCATTCCTCAACCGGCAGCCGCCTGAGCAGGGCGCCGTGGTGCATGTGCGCTGGGCGCGCGGCGATTTCGAGTTGCCGCCGCAAACGCCGGCCCTTGAGGGTTGAACCGTCGCCGCATAGCTATGCGTATGGTATAGGAGCCGGATGATGACCATGACCGACACCGCAACCGCCGCGCCGGCGCCGATTCCGGGCGAACGCACGCTCCTGATCGTGGAGGACGACAAGTCGTTCCTCACGCGGCTCGCGCGCGCCATGGAACAGCGCGGCTTTACGGTTTCGACCGCCGAGACGGTGGCGGACGGGCTGTTGCAGGTCGAGAAGGCGCCGCCGGCCTACGCGGTGGTCGACATGCGGCTCGCCGACGGCAACGGGCTCGACGTGATCTTCGCGCTGAAGAAGCGCCGTCCGGAGGCGCGCAGCATCGTGCTCACCGGCTACTGCAATATCGCGACCGCGGTGAACGCCGTGAAGCTCGGCGCGATCGATTATCTGGCGAAGCCCGCCGATGCCGACGACGTGGTCAACGCGCTGCTCGCGATCGAAGGCCGCACCGCCGAGCCGCCGGAAAATCCGATGTCGGCCGACCGCGTGCGCTGGGAGCACATCCAGCGCGTCTACGAGCTGTGCAACCGCAACGTCTCGGAGACCGCGCGGCGCCTCAACATGCACCGCCGCACGCTGCAGCGGATCCTGGCGAAGCGCGCACCGAAGTGACGCGAACGCGTCATGCGCGGGCTTAGCCCGTCAAAGACGGGCGTAAACGCCCTGATGCCCGCGCATCCACGTCTTCTGACGTCGAGAGTTACTGCGGCCGGATGTTCGGCAGGATGTCGTTGCCGGCCTGCTCGATGCGGTCGCCGAATTCGCGCGCGCGGGCGAACCAGGTCGAGGGCTTCAGCGTGTTCACGATGACGCCGATCGCACCCTGCGGCTGCGGAGGCGGCGGCGCCATCTCTTCGGCGTGCTGCTCGTATGGCCGCTGCTGGTTCGGATCATAGGCGCGCTGGTTCGGATCGTACGGCACGCGCTGATAGGTCCGGTCCGGCACCGTCACGGTGGGTTGCTGCGTCGTGTAGGGTTGCTGCGCGGACGCGACCGGCGGCGGCGCCAGGATGACGGGCGGCGGGGCCGCCGCGACGGGCGGGAGCGGGGCGGGGGCGGCCGCCACCGGCGGCGCCATCGGCGCGACCGTCACCACGGGAGCGGGTGCGGCGGGCGGCACAACATACGGCACGCTCGCGACGCGCGGCTCGGGGTGGCGCTCGACCGCGCGTGGGGCGGGCCGCGGA
>JAXDOA010000067.1:0-7524 GCA_034669125.1 Hyphomicrobiales bacterium | reverse complement strand
CGTGGCCGCAGGTTTTGTTCTTTACGCGGTGCTGCTCGTGTACGCGGTCCTTCAGGTCCGGGACCCAGACGGTTCAACGTCACCACAGAAGTGACGTCACTCTAGCCGCGGGCGCTATCCGCTCGCGCGGCGGCGAACCAGCAGACGACGGTTGCCACCAGCAGTGCCAGTCCGATCCACATCAGCGGCCCGAAACTCGTGCCGCCGCGGTACAGCGCGGCGGTCAACGCGACGAGCCCGCAGCCGAACAGCACCGCCGCAAGGCCCGTCAGGGTGGATGAGTTCATGCGAGAACCTCGCCGCGAGTTGTAGCCCGGATTGAGCAAAGCGAAATCCGGGTTTAGCCATGCCGAATTATTTCCCGGCTTTCGCTCCGCTCAAGCCGGGCTACTTTGTCAGTGCGCCAAAATCGCCAGCAGCAACAGCGCCACGAGGTTGGTGATCTTGATCGCCGGGTTCACGGCGGGGCCGGCCGTGTCCTTGTAGGGATCGCCGACCGTGTCGCCGGTGACGGAGGCCTTGTGGGCCTCGCTGCCCTTCTGGTGCGTCACGCCGTCCTTGTCGGTGAAGCCGTCCTCGAACGACTTCTTGGCGTTGTCCCACGCGCCGCCGCCCGAGGTCATCGAGATCGCGACGAACAGGCCGTTGACGATCACGCCGAGCAGCGAAGCGCCAAGCGCCGCGAAGGCGTTGGCCTTCGAGCCCGAGATCCACAGCACGCCGAAGTAAACGACGATCGGCGCCAGAACCGGCAGCAGCGAGGGAATGATCATTTCCTTGATCGCCGCCTTGGTGAGCAGGTCGACCGCGCGCGCATAGTCCGGGCGCGCAGTGCCGGCCATGATGCCCGGGTTCTCGCGGAACTGGCGGCGCACCTCCTCGACAACGGAGCCCGCTGCACGGCCGACCGCCGTCATCGCGATGCCGCCGAACAGATACGGGATCAGGCCGCCGAAGATGAGGCCGGCCACCACGTAGGGGTTCGAGAGATCGAACGACACCGCGCCGACATCCTTGAAGTACGGCGCGCCCGACTTGATGAAGGCGTTGATGTCGTTGGTGTAGGCGGCGAACAACACAAGCGCGCCCAAGCCCGCCGAGCCGATCGCATAGCCCTTGGTCACCGCCTTGGTGGTATTGCCGACCGCGTCGAGCGCGTCGGTGTTGTGGCGGACTTCCTTCGGCAGGCCGGACATTTCGGCGATGCCGCCGGCATTGTCGGTCACCGGGCCGAACGCGTCGAGCGCGACGATCATGCCGGCGATGCCGAGCATCGTGGTGACCGCAATCGCCGTCCCGAACAGGCCGGCGAGCTGATACGTAACGATGATGCCCGCCACGATCACAATCGCGGGCATCGCGGTCGACTCAAGCGACACCGCGAGGCCCTGGATCACATTGGTGCCGTGACCGGTGACGGACGCCTGCGCAATCGACACTACCGGGCGCTTGCCGGTGCCGGTGTAGTATTCGGTGATCCAAACGATGAGCCCGGTGATGACCAGGCCGAGTACGCCGCAGATGAACAGGTTCTTGCCGGTGATCGCGACGCCGTTGGCGGTGCCGATCTGCCCCCAGCCGACGAGATAGTGGGTCGCAATCGCCAGACCGCCGATCGAGAGCACACCGCCGACGATCAGGCCCTTGTAGAGCGCGCCCATGATCGAGCCGTTGGCGCCGAGCTTGACGAAGAAGGTGCCGACGATCGAGGTGACGATGCAGGCACCGCAGATGCCGAGCGGATAGAGCATCGCGGAGGCGAGGATCGGCTGGCCGACGAAGAAGATCGCCGCGAGCACCATGGTGGCGACGACCGTCACCGCATAGGTTTCGAACAGGTCGGCCGCCATGCCGGCGCAGTCGCCGACGTTGTCGCCGACATTGTCAGCGATGGTCGCGGGATTGCGCGGATCGTCCTCCGGGATGCCAGCTTCGACCTTGCCGACGAGATCGGCGCCGACGTCCGCGCCCTTGGTGAAGATGCCGCCGCCGAGACGGGCGAAGATCGAGATCAGCGAGGCGCCGAACGACAGCGCGACCAGCGCGTCAATCACCGTGCGGCCTTCCGGCGCGAGCTTCAGCGGACCGGTGAGCAGCGCGTAGTAGATCGCGACGCCGAGCAGCGCGAGGCCCGCAACCAGCATGCCGGTGACGGCGCCCGCCTTGAACGAGATGTCGAGGCCCGCGCTCAGCGACTTGGTGGCGGCCTGCGCGGTGCGCACGTTGGCGCGCACCGAGACGTTCATGCCGATGAAGCCCGCGACGCCCGACAGCACCGCCCCGATCAGGAAGCCGATGGCGACAAGGCTGCCGAGCAGGATCCAGATCCCGACGAACACCACCGCGCCGACGATGGCGATCGTCATGTACTGGCGCTTGAGATAGGCCTGCGCGCCCTCCGCGATCGCGGCCGCGATTTCCTGCATCCGCGCCGTGCCGGCGTCCGCCGACATCACGGACTGGATCGCCCAAATCCCATAAACGATCGACAGTAAGCCACACCCGATGATGGCCCAGAGAGCAGTCATGAACAGTCCTCGTTTTTGCTGGAAACCCGCGACGGCCCCCTCGCCGATGCGGGCGCGCCGCAACAGGGGCGACTCGATGCCCCGGCCCGGCGGAAAGTGGCGCGGATATAGCCAAAAACGGGCGGCTCATGCAACGCCGCAAATACCGCGATAGTTCAGACCTTTGGCCCGGCCGGACGAAAGCCCGATCAGGCCGTCCGCGTATCTCCCCGCACGGTCAGCCAGAACAGCAGCGCGCCCGCAACCGCCACGACCGGGAACATCACAACGTTGACGAGATACCAGCCGAAATGCGCCAGCATCGAGCCGGAAACGAACGATCCGATCGCCATGCTGCCGAAAATCAGGAAATCGTTGAACGCCTGCACCTTGTTGCGCTCCTCCGGCCGGTGACAGTCGCACACCAGCGTGGTCGCGCCGACGAAGGCGAAATTCCACCCGACGCCGAGCAGGATGAGCGCGGTCCAGAAGTGCGCGACGGTGATACCCGAGAGCCCAACGACAGCCGACAGTCCAAGGATGCCAAGCCCGACGGCCGTCACCGGCACGACACCGAAGCGCAGGATCAGCGAGCCAGTGAAGAAGCTCGGCGCATACATCGCCAACACGTGCCACTGGATGCCGAGCGACGCATCGGTGACCGAATGGCCGCAGTCGAACATGGCGAGCGGCGCCGACGTCATCATCAGGTTCATCAGCGCGTAGCTGGCGACGCCGCACACCACGGCGACGATGAACTTGCGCTGACGCGCGATCTCGGCGATCGGGCGGCCTGCCTTCTTGCTCGCTTCGTGGACCAGGCCGGGCGCGCGGAAGAACGCCAGAATGACCATGCCGGCCAGCAGCGCAAACACGGCCTGCCCGATATAGCTCCAGGCAAACAGATGCGGCGGCATCAGGTCCTTGGTGAAGATGACGAGCTGCGGCCCGAGGATTGCGGCGAACAGGCCGCCCGCCATCACATACGACACCGCCTTCGGCTTAAACTCCGCGCTCGCCGTATCGGCGGCACCGAAGCGGTAGGACATGTGCGAGGCCGCGTAGAGCCCGCCGAAGAAGGTGGCGACGAGGTAGAGCCAGAAACTCGCCTGCAGGATCGCCGCATACCCAATCAGCCCGGCGATCGTGCCGCACACCGAGCCGCTGACGTAAGCCGTGCGCCGGCCATAGCGCCTGGCGAGAAATCCGAGCGGCAAGGTGCCGGCCCAGATGCCGCAGACCATCACGCTGATCGGCAAGGTGGCGAGGCTCTTGTCGGGGGCGAGCATCGAGCCGAGAATGCTGCCCGTCGCCACGATCACCGTATTGTTGGCGCCCGCGAGCGCCTGGCCCGCCGCCAGCACCAGCGCGTTGCGCTTGGCGAGGCGGTCGCCCGCCAGGGCATCGAACGGCGATTCGGCGATGGCCGACATCAAATCTTCTCCCGGCGGGGATTTCCGTAGAACAGGGGCGCCTTACTAGCCTGCCGGAGAGGATACCGCTACTGCACAGCGCGCGGGGCAGAAATGCTCAGAAATGGCTGAAGGAGGTCCGGATGAAGAAAAGCGACCGGCCATCGCGGTCGAGGAAGCGAGGGGCGGCATTGCCGGCTACGATCCGCCCAATCTCGGCAATCGGCACCCCAGCGGTGGATGCGGCCGAGCGAAATGCGTCGAGCTTCGATGGCGGCACTGTACAAACGATCTCGTAATCGTCTCCCTCAGTAAGCATCTCTTCGCTCAATAAAGGATGGCTCTTGAGCGCACTCTGCGCGGCGGCCGAAAAGGGCAAGTCCCAAACAGAGATGTCGGCTGAGACACCGGATGCCGCGCACAGCTTGCCGAGGTCGCCGACCAGGCCGTCAGAAATGTCCATCGCGGCGGAAGCATGCGCCCTTGTCGCTTCGGCAAGCGCATTGCGCGGCTGTGGCAGGCGATAGCGCGTCACGAGATGATTGCGATGATTCGGAACAAGTCCCCAGGATGTTTCAAGCTGCGGTTCGCGCAGGAGCTTGAGACCCAATACCGCATCACCAATGCTGCCGGTGACCATCACAAGGTCGCCGATCTTGGCTCCCATACGCGTGACCATGGTGCCGTGCGGTACCGTCCCGAAGATCGAGATCGAAACCATCACCGGCCCAGGCGTCCGCACAGTATCCCCACCAAGCAGGGGAGCGCCGAACGCCTCGGCATCCTCGCCGAGGCCGCGCGCGAATGCCTCCATCCACGCTTCGTCGAAGCCAGCCGGGAGCGCCAAGACCAGCAGAAAGCCTGACGCCACGGCCCCCTTGGCCGCCAAGTCGGAGAGATTGACGCGCAGAGCCTTCTTGCCAATCGTCTCGGGCGGATCGTCAGGCAAGAAATGCACGCCGCCGACAATCGCGTCGGTCTTGAGGACGAGATCGTAGCCAGCCGGCGGTGTCATCACCGCGCAATCGTCAGTGAGGCCAAGCGCCCGTGGATCCTTCGCCAGCGGCTTGAAATAGCGCGCGATCAGCCGGTCCTCTGCCGATCCGGGCGCGTCGCCCACGGCGCTACCCCGCGGCCCGGTCGAACTCGCCGGCGCGTAGCTGCCGCGCAAGCTGGTCGAGCACCGCATTGACCATGCCGGTCTCATCCTTGTCGAGGAACGCGTGCGCCACATCGACATATTCGGCGACGACGACGCGCGCCGGCACATCCGAGCGCGACGACAACTCGAATGCGCCCGCGCGCAGCACCGCGCGCAGCAGCGCCTCGACGCGCTTGAGCGGCCAGCCTCCGGTCAGCGCCTTGTCGATCAGCGGATCGAGCGCCCGCTGGTCGTCGAGCACGCCGCGCACCACGCTGCGGAAAAATGCCGCCTCGGCGGGGAGATATTGCGAGCCGTCCACCTCCTGCCCAATCCAGTGGCTCTCGAATTCGGCGAGGATGTCGTTGAGCAGCGTGCCGGCGATATCCATCTGGTAAAGCGCCTGCACGGCGGCGAGCCGCGCCGCGCCCCGCCGGTTCGCCTTGCGATCTTCGCGCGGCAAAGGCGCTTTCACCGCCGGCCCCGCGCTTGCCGGATAAGCTTGCGCTTGAGCCGCGCCAGTGCGAGCGCGGCGCGTGCCGCGCTGCCGCCTTTATCCTCGCCGGTGAGACGCGCGCGCGCGCGGGCCTGCGCGTCGGTGTCGACGGTGAGGATGCCGTTGCCCATCGGCATGTCGCGCGCGATCGAGATGTCCATGATGGCGCGCGCAGATTCGCCCGCGACGATGTCGTAATGACTGGTCTCGCCCCGGATGACGCAGCCGAGCGCGACCACGCCTTCATAGGGCTCGTCCCGCGCCTCCGCGCCGTGCATCGCGATCATGATCGCGGTGGGAATTTCGAGCGCGCCCGGCACCGTGACGAGATCGAACACGGCGTCCGCGTCCTTCAGCACGCGCTTTGCGCCGCGCAACAGCATGTCGGCGATGTCTTCGTAGTAACGCGCCTCGACCACGAGGATGCGCGCGCCCTTGACACCGGTCTCCTTTGCGATCTGCCTGCGCGCGCGCGCCATCTAGCGAGCCTCCATCAGGCGCGCTGCGTAGCGCGCCATGACATCGACTTCAAGGTTGATGCTGTCGCCCTGCTTCAGCGCACCAAGTGTCGTGACGGCAAGCGTGTGCGGGATGATCAACACAGAGAACGTGTCGTCGTTAACCTCGTTCACGGTCAGCGACACGCCGTCCAACGCGACCGACCCCTTCTGGGCGATGAAGCGCGCGAGCGGCTTTGGCACCCGCAGCGTCAGCTTTGCCATGTCGGTCAGGTCCTCGCGCGCGATCAGTTCGGCAAGGCCGTCCACGTGGCCGCTGACCAGATGACCGCCAAGCTCGTCGCCAATTTTCAGTGAGCGTTCGAGGTTGACGCGCGTTCCCTTCTGCCAGCGGCCGACCGTGGTGAGCCGCAACGTCTCGGCCGCGGCATCGACCAAGAAGTTGTTGTTCCCGGTCGCGACCGCCGTCATGCAGACGCCGCCGCAGCAGATCGATGCGCCGTTGGCAATCGTGGCCGGATCGAAGGCGCACGCGATGGTCAGTTGGCGCAGCCCTTCGCCACGCTCCTCGACGCTGAGCACTTCGCCGACATCGGTGACTAGTCCGGTGAACATCTAGGCCCGCTCGAACATGTCGAGGCGGTCGGCACCAACCGCCTCGCTGCCCACCAATCGCAGCTTGGCGGACTGCGTCAAGGCGGTGAGCGGGAGACCCTCCAGCGCATCGATCCCGGCCGCGCCGATCGCATTGGGCGAGCGGAACAGCGCCGCCTCGTCGACCAGATCGGCCGCGACGAATGCCGCCGACAGGATCGGCCCGGCCTCGACCATCACCCGCGTAATCCCCCGCCCCGCGAGGCCGCGCAGCACAGCGGCGAGATCCAGCCGCCCGTTCACGCCCGGCACGCGCAGCACTTCGACCCCGAGATCGGTCAATACGCGTTCCTTCTCGGACGAAGCCGCCTGGTCCGCGAAGGTCCAGTCGAGCGTGCGCGCCGCCGAGGACGCCAGTTGCGACGATGGCGGCTGGCGCAGCGCGCTGTCGAGCACGACGCGAACGGGCGAGCGATGCGCCATGCCGGGTAACCGGCTGGTGAGTTGCGGATCGTCGCTCAGCACCGTGCCGATGCCGGTCAGCACCGCATCGTTCATCGCGCGCATCAGGTGCACGCGCTCCCGCGCCGCCACGCCGGTGATCGCGGCCGCACGGCGGCCGGCGAGCCCGGCCTTGCCATCGGCCGACACGGCGAGTTTGAGCGTCACATGGGGACGGCCGTCGCGCACGCGGCGGATATGACCCGCATGCGCGCGCGGCGCTTCCTCCGCGCCGACGCCCGGCGTCACCGCGATGCCCGCAGCGCGAAGCTTCGCGTGCCCCTCCCCGGCGATCTTCGGGTTCGGGTCCTCCAGCGACGACACCACGCGCGCGATACCCGCCGCCATGATGGCGTCGACGCAGGGCGGCGTCTTGCCGTGGTGCGAGCACGGCTCGAGCGTCACGTACAGCGTC
>JAXDOA010000066.1:0-8477 GCA_034669125.1 Hyphomicrobiales bacterium | reverse complement strand
AGCCTTCGCCTTCCTTCAGCTTGCCGCGGAACAGATAGTAGATGAAACCGGTGTAGGTCAGGATGATCGGCAGCAGCGGCAGCGTGCCGAGCAGCATGAAGATCTGGCTCGCGGGCGCGGCCGCGGTATCCCAGATCGTCAGCGTCGGCGGGACGAGATACGGATAGACCGAGATGGCGAGCCCCATGTAGCCGAGCAGGAACAGCGCAATCACCGCAAAGAACGGCCCGAAGTCGCGGCCGCGTTCGAGCCAGCGCCACGCCATGAAAGCAACCAGCGCGGTGACGATCGGGATCGGCCACAGGAACAGGATGTTCGGCAGCGAAAACCAGCGCTCGCGGATGCGCGGGAATTGCAGCGGCGTCCACAAGCTCACGATCGCCATGAACGCCAGCACGGCGAACAGCAGCAATTTGGCGTGCGCGCGAGCACGTTGCGCAACCGCTCCGTCGGTCTTCATCACCAGCCAGCAGGCGCCGAGCAGCGCATAGCCGGCGGTGACGCCGAGCCCGCACAGCAGCGCGAACGGCGTCGCGAAATCGAATGTCCCGCCCGCGAACGCGCCGTTCTCGACCTTGATGCCCTGGATCAGTCCGCCGAGGATCAGCCCCTGGCAGAACGCCGCGAGCGTCGATCCGCTGGCGAATGCGAAGGTCCAGTATTTCTTGCTGGTCTCCGCAACGGTGCGGAATTCAAACGCGACGCCGCGAAACACCAGCGCGAGCAGCATCACGATCACGGGCAGATACAGCGCCGGCATAATCACCGCATAGGCGCGCGGAAACGCGACCCACAATCCACCGCCGCCGAGCACCAGCCAGGTCTCGTTGCCGTCCCAGAACGGCGCGATCGAATTGATCATCTGATCGCGCTCGCGATCTTCCTTGGCATACGGAAAAAGAATGCCGATGCCGAGATCGAAGCCATCGAGGATGACGTAAAGCGCAACCGCCGTGCCGATCAGCGCCGCCCAGATGACGGGGAGATACCATTCCATGTCACCCTCCCGGCTGCATGGCTTCGCGCGCGGCATCGCCGGCGGCCGAAAGCGGGTTGCCCGGCATGCCGTGCGGCGGTTCGATCGCCTGGCCCTGCGGTCCGCGCACGATCAGGCGGTTGATGTAGTAGATGCCCATCGTGAACACGATGCCGTAGACGATGACGAACAAGACGAGCGTCGTGAGCACGCTGGCGGCCGAGACCGGCGAAATCGCGTCCTTGGTGCGCAGGATGCCATAGGCGAGCCACGGCTGCCGCCCGCTCTCGGTGACGATCCAGCCACACAGGATCGCCACGAAGCCAAGCCACCAGCCGTATTGCGCGATCTGCAAATACCAGCGCGTCGTGAACAGCTTGCCGCGCCACCACAGGAACGCGCCGAGCAAACCCGTGGCGATCATCAGCAGGCCGATACCGAGCATGATGCGGAAGGCGAAGAATACCGAGACGACCGGCGGGCGGTCGGTGGGCGGCACGCTCTTGAGCCCCGGAAACAAGCCGTTCGGATCGTGCGTGAGGATGAGCGAGGCGGCGCGCGGGATCGAAATCTCGAACAGGTTGCGTTCGTTCTTCTCGTCGGGCCACGCGAAGATGTGGAAGTCGCCGGGCTTCGAGCCGTCCCAATGGCCTTCCATAGCGGCGATCTTGATCGGCTGATGCTTGAGCGTGTTCAGCCCGTGCTGGTCGCCGATGAAGAGCTGCAGCGGCGCCAGGATCGCGATCATGCCGATCGCCATGCGGACCATGGTTCGCCCGTCCTCGAGATGGCGCCCGGCGACGAGATAGCGCGATCCGACCGCCAGCACCACGAATGCGGTCGTGAGGTAGCAGGCGGTGAGCATGTGGGCCATGCGATAGGGGAAGCTCGGGTTGAAGATCAGCGCGATCCAATCGACCGGATAGGCGATGCCGTCGCGCACTTCGTGGCCGGCGGGCGTTTGCATCCAGCTGTTGGCGGAGAGAATCCAGAACGCCGACATCGAGGTGCCGATCGCGACGATCACCGCGGACAGAGTCACCAGCCAGGGAGGGACGCGGCTCCAGCCGAACAGCAGCACGCCGAGGAAGGTCGCTTCGAGGAAAAAGGCGGTGAGCACCTCATAGCCGATCAGCGGACCGATCGCGTTGCCGACGGCGACCGAGAACCGGCTCCAGTTCGTGCCGAACTGGTAGGACAGCACGATGCCGGACACGACGCCCATGCCGAAGGACACGGCGAAGATCTTGGTCCAGAACCGCGCGAGCAACTGGTAGCGCTCCACGCCGGTGCGCAACCACATCACCAGCAGGGTCGCGATATAGGCCGCAAGGCCGATCGTGAAGCTCGGGAAAATAATGTGGAACGAAACCGTAAAGGCAAACTGGAGACGAGCGAGCATCACGGGATCGAAGTCCATCGGATCGTCTCCTCGAAAGCTATGCCGGCGGCGCGTCGAGGGCTTTCTTGATCGCCAGGAAATCGCGCCAGGCGAAGCGCTTGTCCAGGGGCGAGCGCAGCAGATAGGCCGGATGGTAGGTCGCGATGGCGCGGATCTCGCGCGTGCCGGTGTGGAAGCCGAACCAGCGTCCGCGCGTTCGCTTGATGCCTTCCTTCACGCCGAGCAGCGTTTGCGTTGCAGGGTTGCCCATGCACACGAGAATGTCGGGGTTTACCAGCTCGATCTGGCGCTGGATGAACGGCAGGCAGATCTGGCTTTCCTGCGGCGTCGGGGTGCGATTGCCGGGCGGGCGCCACGGAATGATGTTGGCGATGTAGGCGCCCGTGCGGTCGAGGCCGATTGCCGCCATCATCAGGTCGAGCAGTTTCCCGGAACGGCCGACAAAAGGCAGTCCCTCAAGGTCCTCCTCGCGTCCCGGCGCCTCGCCGACGAACATCACGCGCGCCTGCGGGTTGCCGTCGGCGAACACCAACTGCTTGGCGGTGGTGCGCAGCGCGCAACCCTCGAATTTCGTCAGCATGTCGCGCAGCGCGTCGAGGCTGGCGGCGCTGCGCGCGGCTTCGCGCGCCGCCATCACGGCCAGCTCCGGCACAGCCGGCGCGCCGGGCGCCGCCGCGAGCGGCGGACGTGCCGGGGCGGCAGGCTGTAACCGCTGCAGCGGCGGTCGCTCGGGCGCGGGCGTGGTTTCGGCGATCGTCGCCTCGCCTTGCGCCGAGGCGAGCCGGTCGGCCGGCATTTCGCCGACCAGGGCGTCGACCCCGGCCTCGGCATAGAAAGTCAGCAGTTCGCGCGCCGCGCTGGCGCGATCCGGTGTCATGGCGGGGCTTCCTTTGGCGCTGCCGATCCTATCGCATCCGGCCTCGCCCCGCACCCGCCTTTGTCGCCCGGCCGCGATTGTCATGCGGGTTCAAATCGTGGAAAACCGTTCGTGGCAGCGCTGTCCGTCCGCGCGCCTTGAGGGGATTGCATGAGCGAAACCGATCTGCCCGCCCGCGAGGCGATGGAGTTCGACGTCGTGATCGTCGGCGCCGGGCCGGCGGGGCTTTCGGCCGCGATCCGGCTGAAGCAACTCAATCCCGAACTCGGTGTGGTCGTGGTCGAGAAGGGCTCCGAGGTCGGCGCGCACATTCTTTCAGGCGCGGTGATCGATCCGATCGGCCTCGACCGCCTGCTGCCCGAATGGCGCGGCGAGGACACGCCGATCAAGACGCCGGTGACGGACGATCGCTTCTACTGGCTCGGGCCGGCCGGCGGCCTGCGGCTGCCGAACTTGCTGCTGCCGCCGCTGATGTCGAACCACGGCAACTACATCGTATCGCTCGGCAATGTGTGCCGCTGGCTCGCCACCAAGGCGGAAGGGCTCGGCGTCGAGATCTATCCGGGTTTCGCGGCCGCCGAGGTGCTGTACGGCGAGCGCGGTGAAGTGGCCGGGGTTGCGACCGGCGACATGGGGATGGGCAAGGACGGCAAGCACAAGGAAGGGTTTGCGCGCGGTATGGAATTGCGTGGCAAATACACGCTGTTCGCCGAAGGCGCGCGCGGATCGCTCTCCAAGCAGCTCATCAGCAGATTCGAACTTGCGAAGGATCGCGAGCCGCAGAAGTTCGGCATCGGGCTGAAGGAGCTGTGGAAAGTCGCGCCGGAGAAGCACCAGCCCGGCCTGGTGCAGCACTCGTTCGGCTGGCCCCTCGACGACCGCACCGGCGGCGGCTCGTTCCTCTATCATCTCGAAGACGGGCAGGTGGTGGTCGGCTTCGTGGTGCACCTGAATTATCGCAATCCCTACATCGCGCCGTTCGAGGAATTCCAGCGCTTCAAGCGGCATCCGCTGATCCGGCCAACCTTCGAAGGCGGCAAGCGGATTTCCTATGGGGCGCGCGCGATTACCGAGGGCGGCTGGCAGTCGGTGCCGAAGCTCACGTTCCCGGGTGGCGCGCTGATCGGCTGCGCGGCGGGCTTCATCAATCTTCCGCGCATCAAGGGCTCGCACAACGCGATCCTGTCGGGCATGCAGGCGGCCGAGCACATCGCGGCCGCTCTTGCCGAGGGGCGCATCGGCGAAGAACTCACCGGCTACGAAGACTCCTGGCGTTCGTCCGAGATCGGCCGCGACCTGAAAAAGGTGCGCAACGTCAAACCGTTCTGGTCGAAACTTGGCACCACTTTGGGCTTTGCCTTCGCGGGCCTCGATATGTGGACCAACACGTTCGGCTTTTCGCTCTTCGGCACGCTCAAGCATGGCAAGCCTGATAGCGCGACGCTCGAACCGGCCGCGAGGCACAAGCCGATCGTCTATCCGAAGCCCGACGGCGTCGTGACGTTCGACAAGCTCACCTCGGTGTTCCTCTCCAACACCAACCACGAAGAGGATCAGCCGAGCCACCTCATCGTGAAGGACATGAGCCTGCAGAAGTCGTCCGAGCACGACGTCTACGCCGGCCCGTCCGCACGCTACTGTCCGGCCGGCGTTTACGAGTGGATCGAAGAGCCTTCAGGCCCGCGCTTCCAGATCAACGCGCAGAACTGCGTCCATTGCAAAACCTGCGATATCAAGGACCCGAATCAGAACATCGTCTGGGTCACGCCCGAGGGTAGCGGCGGGCCGAACTATCCGAATATGTGACCTTTTTCTTTAACCCCACCCCGCTTGCGGGGAGAGGTCGGCGCACGAAGTGCGCCGGGTGAGGGCTATAGCCATGAATCACAAGCCCCTCACCCGGCTCGCAGCTTCGCTGCTCGCCACCCTCTACCCGCAAGCGGGGAGAGGGCTCAGATGCCGCTTTTTCGCCGCTGTTCCGGCGTATCGGCATCGCGTCCCGTGGGAGGGCGATATCCTTGCGGCCGGGACTCAAACGCGCCATTGTGCCGGAAAATTGGGGGTAATGCTTCGCGCTTTCCCCGTCATGGAGACAACTTGCTCGTGACCCGTTTCATACCGCCACGGCGCGCAGCCGTATTCGCACTTGCCGCCATCGTTGTACTACCCGCCACCTTGTGTGCGCAGGCAACGACTCCGGCTCAAACTCCGGCTCCCTCGCAGCAGGAACTCGCGCGTGTCTCCTCCGCCGGGAACTATCTGGCGGCACGCCACGCGGGCGCGGAGCGCGATGCCGCATCCTCGTCGGCCTATTACCGTGCCGCGCTGCGCGCGGATTCGAAGAATCCGGTGCTGCTCGAGCGCGCCTTCCTGTCCGTGCTGGTCGATGGCGACATCGAGGAGGCGGTCAAGCTCGCCGAGCGGATCGTGCAGACCGACAAGACCCAGCGCGTGGCGCGGCTCGTGCTCGGCGTACGCGCCCTGAAACAGAAACAGTATCAGGCGGCGCGTCAGCACATCGCGCAGTCGGTGCGCGGGCCGATCGCCGATTTGACCGCGACCCTGATCACCGCCTGGACGATGCAGGGGACCAATGAGGTCAAGACCGCGATCGACAATATCGACAAACTGACCGGGCCCGAATGGTACGCGATCTTCAAGGACCTGCACGCCGGGCTGATCCTCGACGTGGCGGGAAATCGCAAGGAAGCCGGCAAGCGGCTGGAGCGGGTCTACAAGCTCGATGCCAATGCGTTGCGCGCGGTCGAAGCCTATGGCCGCTGGGCGTCGCGTAATCTCGGCAAGGAAGAGGCACTGAAGGTCTACGAGGCGTTCGACAAGGTGCTGCCGCAGCATCCGCTGATCGTCGAGGCGATGGACGAGATCAAGGACGGCGACAAGCTGCCGCCTTTGGTCGACTCGCCGCAGGCCGGCGCTGCGGAAGTCCTGTTCGGTCTCGGGACCTCGCTCGGCCGTCAGGGCGGCGAGGATCTCGCGCTCGCCTATCTGCAGCTTGCGATCTACCTGACGCCGCGCCATCCGCTCGCGCTGATGTCGCTCGCCGATCTCTACGAGTCGATCAAGAAGCCGGCGCTCGCCCTGAAAGTCTATCAGCGCGTTCCCACCGATTCACCGCTGCGGCGCAACGCCGACATCCAGATCGCCACCAATCTCGATGCGCTCGATCGTACCGAGGAGGCCAAGAAAACGCTCGACAAGCTGATCGCGGACCGGCCCGCCGATCTCGAAGCCATCATGGCGCTCGGCAACATCCTGCGCGTGCGCAAGGAGTTTTCCGAGTGCGGCGATGCCTACACCAAGGGCGTCAACACGCTCAAGGAGCCGCAAAAGGCGAACTGGCTGATCTTCTATTTCCGCGGCATCTGTTATGAGCGCTCCAAGCAGTGGGCGAACGCCGAAGCCGACTTCAAGCGCGCGCTCGAGCTCTCGCCCGAGCAGGCGCATGTGCTCAACTATCTGGGCTATTCGTGGATCGACCAGGGCGTCAATCTCGACGACGGCATGCGGATGATCCGCCGCGCCGTCGATCAGCGGCCGGACGACGGCTACATCGTCGACTCGCTCGGCTGGGCCTATTACCGCATCCACAACTACGACGAGGCGGTGAAGCATCTGGAGCGCGCGGTCGAGCTCAAGCCCGAAGACCCGACCATCAACGATCATCTCGGCGACGCGTATTGGAAGGTCGGGCGAACGCTGGAAGCTGCGTTCCAGTGGGCGCATGCGCGCGACCTCAAGCCCGAGCCCGACGACATGAAGAAGATCGTCGAAAAGCTGCGCACCGGCCTCGTCGACGAGGCGGTGCCGGCCGAGACCGCCAAGGCCGCGAAGAAGCCGGGCGACGGCGGCTAGATCTATCTCCCGTGCCGGCTGCCCCGCGCGAACTCACCGAGTTCGCTCCCGCCAAGATCAATTTGACGCTGCACGTGCTTGGGCGGCGCGCCGACGGCTATCATGAGATCGAAAGTCTGGTCGCGTTCGCGGATATCGGCGACCGGCTGACCTTTGTTCCGGGTGATACGCTTGAGCTTGAAGTCGGCGGGCCGAGCGCCGAGGCGGCGGGTGAGGGCGAAGACAACCTCGTGCTCAAGGCCGCACGTGCGCTGGCCGAGGGGGTCGATGGCCTGCGCACGGGACGATTTGTCCTCGACAAGCAGTTGCCGGTGGCGGCGGGGCTCGGCGGGGGCTCATCGGATGCGGCCGCGGCGCTGCGATTGCTCGCCCGCCACAATAATCTTCCGCTGAACGATCCCCGCCTGCATGCGGCCGCACGCGCGACCGGCGCCGACGTGCCCGTCTGTCTCGATCCAAAAGCGCGCATGATGCGCGGGATCGGCGAAATCCTCTCCGGGCCGATCGCGCTGCCAGAGTTGCCGGCGGTGCTGGTCAATCCGGGCGTAGCGGTCCCGACCAAGGACGTGTTCGCGGCGCTCGCGGCTCCCGCACTCACGGCGGCGGCGCAGCGGGACGATTTCATCGCCATCAACGCCGACGCGGCCTCGCTGATATCCGTTTTGGCCGCGCGCCGTAACGATCTGGAAATCCCCGCGATCAAGCTTCAGCCGATTGTCGCGGATGTGCTCCGGGCGCTCCAGGCCACCCCGGGTTGCTTGCTGGCGCGCATGTCCGGCTCGGGCGCGACCTGTTTCGCCTTGTTTGGATCGGTTGCCGCCGCGCAGGATGTGGCGCAGCGGATGCAGGCGCGCCATCCGGACTGGTGGGTCCGTGCGGCGAGCTTAAGTTAGCTCGACCGGCCGATCGCGAAGTCCACCGCTTCGACCAGCGCTTCCTTCATCGGCGAAGCCGGGAACAGCGCGAGCGCATCCTTCGCGATCGACCCGTAGTGACGCGCGCGCTTGATGGTGTCTTCCAGCGCGCGGTGCTTGATCATCAACGAAATCGCGGTTTCGAGATCGTTGTCGGTCGCGTCGCCGTCCTCCAGCGTGCGGCGCCAGAACACGCGCTCGGAGTCCGAGCCGCGGCGGAATGACAGCACCACCGGCAGCGTGATCTTGCCGTCGCGGAAATCGTCGCCGACGTTCTTGCCCAGCCTCGCCGACTTGCCGCCATAGTCGAGTGCATCGTCGACGAGCTGGAACGCGACGCCCAGATTCATGCCGTACGAACGGCACGCCGCCTGCTCGTCCTTCGAGCGGCCGGCAATGGCAGGCCCGACCTCGCAGGCGGCTGCGAACAGTTCG
>JAXDOA010000065.1:0-5135 GCA_034669125.1 Hyphomicrobiales bacterium | reverse complement strand
GGCGCGGAAGTAGTCCGTCCAAAGTGCCCGCCACTGGGCATGATCGCCGGCCCACTGGGTTGCGTCCGGCGTTAGCTCGAACACGGTGAGGCCGCGGCGGTTTCCCGTTCCGGTCTTGAGGTTCGGGTAGGTCACCAGAATGTATTCGCAGGGTCGGTCAAAATAACGGTCGCACGCGTCGCAAAGCTGCTGCATCGACTCCATTGAAATAACAGAAGCACCGACGTCTTTGTCGATTTCGGCCTGCATCTCCGGCAGATCGTTCTGCGAATTGCTCACGACGAAGAGGAGCCGCTCCAGCTCCTTGAGACCGCGGAATTTCTGTGACAGGTGGGCGAACTTGCTTGCCAGCTCACGATAGCCGCGGTCGAGGTTGACCTTGCCCCGCAAGTATTCAAGCGGGTGCGACTTACGCAGGGTGCATTCGTGCCGAAAGTAAGCCTGCTGCTTCGCCCAATATGCTCCTTTGTAGAGCACCAGCTCGTGCTTGGTGGCGGGGTAGAACGTATCGGCGTCCAGCATCTTCGCGGTGGATGCCGGATGAGTCAGGACCGCGTCGAACGGGAGGCTGGACTTCTTCAGCGTCTCATCGCCGAGCGCCTGCGCTATCAGCTCGACATGATCGTCGATCTGCAGCGTTGTCTGGCACGAGATGCCAAAACTGACGACTGCTGCTTTCTGCCCTACCAGAGACATTCCCCTCCGCCCTCCGCCTTTGTGTCGTCAGCTCACCGTCGCCTTGACGATCTTGTCCGGGTTCATCACCGGCTCGCCGCGCTTGACCTTGTCGACGTTATCCATCCTTCGACCGGTATATCCGTGATATCTAGTGCAGTTGGGCTGTTGGCAAGACTTTCCCCGAGCAACCGCTGGTAAGCACCATCGCAATGGCCGGATCGAGCCTTATCTGGCGGTCACCAAGCCGAGGCTTCACTCCGGCTTAATGCCGGCTTCCTGCGTGATCCTGCCCCATTTTTCGACTTCGGCCTTGATGTAGTCGGTGAAGCGTTCCGGCGTGCCGCCCTGGATGTCGATGCTGTTGGCGAGCAGTTTGGCGCGCACGTCTTCGGTCGCGAGCGCCGCGTTGATCTCGGCGTTGAGCTTCGCAACGATCGCTTTTGGCGTGCCGGCCGGCGCCAGAATGCCGCCCCAGGTGTTGGCGTCATAGCCCGGAAGGGTGTCGGCGATGGGGGGCAGGTCAGCCTGAGACGGTGCGCGCTGCGGCGTCGTCACGGCGATACCGCGCACGCCGCCCGACTGCACATGCGGCTGGATCGCCGTGATGGTGTCGAAGATCATCGATGTCCGGCCGCCGAGCAGGTCCGGATGCGCCGCCGAGCTGCCGCGATAGGGCACGTGCAGCATCGTCTCGATCCTGGCCATGCTCTTGAACAGCTCGGCCGCCATGTGCAGCGAGGTCCCCTTGCCGCTGGTGGCGAACGAGGCCTTGTCGGGGTTCTGTTTGATCCAGGCGATCAGTTCCGGAACGGTTTTGACCGGGACCGACGGATGCACGGCCAGCAGCAGCGGCACGATATGCGTGAACACCACCGGTTCGAAATCCGTCACCGGATCGAACGGCATCGACTTGAACAGGAACTTGTTGGTGGCGTGGCTGGAGGCGCAGATCGCCAGCGTGTAGCCATCCGGCGGAGCCTTGGCGACAAAGGCGGTGCCGAGATTGTTCGAGGCGCCGGGCTTGTTCTCGACCACCACCGACTGGCCCATCGAGACGGTGAGCTTTTCGGCAAGGAGGCGGGCGATGACGTCGATCGTGCCGCCCGGTGTCGCCGGGACCACGATCGTGATCGTCCTGTTGGGAAAAGACTGCGCCTGCGCGTCGGCGCCGAGCAGCGAGGCGGCAAGACCGAATGCAACCGACAGGGTGCGCACGCGCATCGCGGAGTCTCCCGAGTCCTACTCATGCATGGAGCGCAGGCGTGCTCACGCGGCCCGCGTCCAGCATCCGGAATAGTCTCGCCGATATCGCGCGCGCCGGAAAGGCGTCGGAATAGCGCAACCCTAACCGACGCTCGCCTTCACGATCTTGTCCGGGTTCGTCACCGGCTCGCCGCGCTTGATCTTGTCGACGTTGTCCATGCCTTCGACCACCTTGCCCCACACGGTGTATTGCTTGTCGAGGAAGCGGGCGTCGCCGAAGCAGATGAAGAACTGGCTGTTGGCGCTGTTCGGTGATTGCGCGCGCGCCATCGAGGCGGTGCCGCGCACATGCGGCTCCGCGCTGAACTCGGCCGGCAGGTTCGGATAGCTCGATCCGCCGGTCCCGGTGCCATGCGGGCAGCCGGTCTGCGCCATGAAGCCCTCGATGACGCGGTGAAACACGATCCCGTCATAGAAGCCCTCGCCGACGAGCTGCTTGATGCGCTCGACGTGTTTCGGCGCGAGGTCGGGCCGCAGCTCGATCACGACATTGCCCTTGGTGGTCTCGAGCGTCAGCTTTTCGTTGTTGGCCATGTGACCCTTACCTGCTTTCGTTTGCGTGAATCGATAAATCGGATGTGGAACGTCCGGCCGGCAACTGCACCGCCCATCGACTCGGTGAACGGCATCGGCGAGCAGCGGTCGATCGCTTCGACAACCGCCTGGTAGAAGCGCTCGCGCTCTGCGTCCGATACCTCGCGCGAGAACTTCACCACGCGCGGCTTGCCGAACAATTCGCCCGAGCGCTTGAAGCTCACCGTGAAGATCACGTCAACCGGCGCCCGCCCCTCGTCGACCGGCGGAAACTGCCAGCAGTCCGCAAGTGCCGCCTGGATTTCGATCAGATCACTCACCTGTCCGGCGGGCCGCCGGGGGCGTGGATTGTCGTACCTGAGATCGATCGACATCAGCATGCCGCCGGCGGCGCGGCTCGGCTGCGGGCGAACCGCAAGGCCGGCGCCGAGCGCGATCAGCGCAACAAGAACCGCAGCGCCGGCCCGCATCATTTTGCGTCGGCGGCGACCTGGACCTTGGTCATCTTGTCCGGGTTCTGCACCGGCTCGCCCTTCTTGATCTTGTCGACCACGTCCATGCCGGAGAGCACTTCGCCGATCACGGTGTACTGGCCGTTCAGGCTCGGCCCATCGGCGAACATGATGAAGAACTGGCTGTTGGCTGAGTCGTTGTTGCCGCCCTTGCGCGCCATGCCGACGACGCCGCGCTTGTACGGCACGTTGGAGAACTCGGCCTTCAGGTCCGGGTACTTCGAGCCGCCGGTGCCGTTCTGGTTCTGCCCGTCGCCGGTCTGCGCCATGAAGCCGGGAATGACCCGGTGGAACGGCACGCCGTCGTAGTACTTCTCGCGCGCGAGCTGCTTCAGCCGTGCCGCATGGCCGGGCGCGATGTCGTTGCGCAGCTTGATGACGATGCGGCCCTGCGTGGTGTCGATGATGAGCGTGTTCTGCGGGTCGGCGCCGGCAGGCAACGAGACGGGCTGAGCGAAGGCGGGCATCGCTACGAACAGAGCCGCCACGAAAGCAAGCAAACGGATCATGTGAACTCCCGGTTCTAAGCGCCGGTTTTTCCGGCAAATTTCGTTTTCAGGCGGGCCGCGACCGGCGCCGGCACGAAGGCCGTGATGTCGCCACCCATCTTGGCGATTTGGCGTACCAAAGTGGCGGTGATCGGGCGCACGGCGGGCGAGGCGGGCAGGAATACCGTCTGGACGCCCGGCGCCATGGTGCCGTTCATCCCGGCCATCTGCATTTCGTAGTCGAAATCGGTGCTGTCGCGTAAGCCCCGGATCAGCATCGTGGCGCCTTCGCGCTGAGCCAGTGAGATCACCAGGTCGTCGAACGTCAGGCAGGTCAGCTCGACGCCCGCGGCCTTGGCCAGCGGACCGCAGGTCTCGGTCAGCATCAGGAGGCGGTCCTCGAACGGAAACAGCGGGGGTTTGCCCGGATGCACCCCGATTGCCAGCACCAGCCGGTCGGCGAGCCCAAACGCCTGCCGGACGACATCCAGATGACCGTTGGTGATGGGGTCGAAAGACCCGGCATAAAGGGCAATTCGCGGCATTCGGCGGGTCTAGCCCGCGCCCCAAACCGCCGCAAGGGCATCCATCACAGCCGGATCGAGGAATCGTGCGTTCCGGATTGAACCTTTTGCCCCCATCTCGCGTCTAACACAGTGAAGGACCCCGGCGGGACAACGATAACGGGGACAGGGTGGCAAAAATGTTCAAGATTTACAGCATCATGGCTGCTGCAGCGTTGATCGCGGGCGTGCTCGTGGTTGCGCCCAGCCTGCGCGAGGTTTCGGCCTCAACGCGCGGCTCCATCACCCAGACGACGACCGGCAAGGGCGACCGCCTCGACATGGAAGCGCGTCTTGCCTGCCGTCAGCAGTCCTGGCCTTACCTCGACCGTTCCTGCGTGCGCGACCCGCGCACCGAGTCCGGCTCGGCCCGCAAGGTGCGGGTGGTGACCGCGGACCGTAAATAGACCGAGTTTGAGAGGCGAAAGCCTTTCACCTACCGGGGAGTGATGCCCACTCCCCACACGACCCCAAGTGACCCCATGATACTGTCCCGGCCTAACCAGCCGGGACTTTTTCTTATGCGCCTCGCCCTTGTCCTCGCCTTCGCTCTCGCAAGCGCCCTGCCCGCGCTCGCGCAAACTCGTCCGAACGCCTTCGAGCTGCGTACCTATGCGGGCCTGCACGCCGCCGCCGCGAAAGGCGATGCCGCCGAGATCGAGCGGCTGATCGCGGGTGGCGAAAATCCGAATGCGCAGGACGCCCACAGCCGCACGCCGCTGCATGTCGCGACGCATTTCGGCCGTCACGCGGCAGCGCAGGCGCTGCTCAAGGGCGGCGCCAACCCGAACGCACTCGATGCGCAGAAGTACGACATCGTCACCATCGCGGCGGTGAACAACGACGTGCCGATGCTCAAGCTGGCGCTCGCCGGCGGCTGCGACGCGAGGAACATCACCAGCCCGTATCAGGGCACGGCGCTGATCGCGGCCGCGCATCTCGGCCATGCCGAGGTGGTGCGCGTGCTGATCGCGGCGGGCGCGCCCCTCGATCACGTGAATAATCTGGGCTGGACCGCACTGATGGAATCGATCGTGCTCGGCAACGGCGGCAAAGACCACACCGAGACGCTGGAAGCGCTGGTCAAGGCCGGCGCG